>JBNJGC010000095.1:0-9917 GCA_051747405.1 Pseudomonadota bacterium | reverse complement strand
TCGCTGCGGCGGCGTTCGGGGCCGTCCCAGGGGCGATCGCGCCAGTTGACCGCACGGCGCTCGTTGCTGTAACTGCGGTGGACGTATTCGCGAAGGACCACCTGTTGTCCGTGCAGCAGGGTGCCGTTGAGCTTTTTGATCGCCTTGCGGGCGAGCCGTTCGGAGTCGAACTCGGCGATGGCGTAGTAGGCCCGCTCGCCGCTCTCGAGGGTCTGGTTGACCATGCGGACGCGGGCCTTTTTGGCAAAGCCCTTGAGGAGGCTGAGGATCTCGGTCTGAGAGGTGTTGACGGTGATGTTGCCAATGAATACGTCCATGTGCTGCTCCCGTTGAGATGGAAAATTATGTGATTGACCTCAAATTATAGGTTCCACATTCGAATTTGCAATCGAGCGGTATTCATCTTTGAGTCGGGCGTAGTGGCGGGCGGAGTAGCTGAACCGGTCCCACTCCTCCTGGGTCAGGGGGCGCCCCTTTTTCACCGGGCTGCCCAGCCAGAGGTAGCCACCCTCAAGCGTCTTGCCCGGCGGCACCAGACTGCCGGCGGCCAGCAGTACCCCCTCCTCCAGGGTGGCGCCATCCAGGACGGTCGCCCCCATGCCCACCAGACAGCGGTTGCCGATGGTGCAGCCGTGCAGGGTCACGTTGTGGCCGATGGTCACCTCGTCGCCGATGATAAGTGAAAACCCGCCCGGCGCCCCGGGGTGGTCGTGGGTGACGTGCAGCACCGCGCCGTCCTGGACATTGCTGCGCTCACCGATACGGATGGTGTTGACGTCGCCGCGTACGACCGCCATGGGCCAGACTGAGCTGTCGGTCGCCAGCTCCACGTCGCCAATGACCACGGCGGCCTCATCCACATAGGCCGAAGGCTTGAGTGTCGGGGTGATTCCTTTATAGGGGCGTAGAGACATGATGGCTCCTGCTGCGGTTCGATTGAGACCAGTTTACCGGGGTGAAGGAAAATGTCATCTGTCTGACAAAAGGTTGTCATTTCATCGATGTATCTTGCCAACCCGAGCCGATAACCGCCGTGCTAATGGCAATCATCAAGGAGAAGCGACAATGGTTTCAGGCGATAACGATGAAAAAGAGCTCGATGTCTGTGCCGCTATTCAGGCCCATGTACAGTGGAAGCTGCGGTTACAGCGTTACATCAGGGGCGAGAGCGAAGAGCAGCTCGATCCGGTGAGGGTGGGGTGCGATAAAAGCTGTTCGCTGGGGCAGTGGCTGCACTCCCACGGTGAGGAGAGCTACGGTTCGCATGAGAAGTTCCAGCGGCTCAAAGCGGTACACGCCGACTTCCACTCCTATGCGGCGGATGTAATCCATGCGGTACACCGTGGCGAGCGTGATCACGCCAAACGGTTGCTGCACCACGGCGAGTATCCCAAGGTCTCCAACCGTATCAAGTCGATGCTGGCGGGGTTGTCGCTGGCGTTCGATTTTGGTTGAGGCGGGGTTAAGGGACAGCCTATCGATCTGAACCGGCAGTCACGGTGGGGTGAGAGCAGTATCTTGCCGGTTATTTACGCAAAAAGCCGGGCATTGCTGCCCGGCCTATACCTCTGGTTGACGAGGCGACCTAGCGCATCGTCACCAGCTCTTCGGCGCTGGTGGGGTGGAGGGCGACGGTGTCGTCCAGGTCCTTCTTGGTGGCGCCCATCTTCAGCGCCACGGCAAAACCCTGCAGCATCTCGTCCACGCCGTGGCCGATCATGTGGATCCCCACCACCTTCTCCTGCGCGCCGACGCAGACCAGCTTCATCGCGGTGTTGCTCTTGTGCGGGGTCAGGGCGTTGTACATGGGGGTGAAGGTGGTCTGGTAGATCTTCACCGCATCGCCGTGCTCCTTGCGCGCCTCCTCCTCGGTCAGCCCCACGGTGCCGATGGGCGGGTGGCTGAACATTACGGTGGGGATGTTGCTGTAGTCGAGGCGACGTTCCGGCTGGTTATTGAACAGCCGATCACCGAGGCGGCGCGCGGCGGCGATGGCCACCGGCGTCAGTTGGGCCCGTCCGGTGACATCGCCCACGGCGTAGACCCCCTCCACACCGGTCTCCTGGAACTCGTCGGTGGGGATGTAGCCGCGCTCGTCGGTCTTCACCCCGGCCGCCTCCAGATTGAGGTCGGCGGTCAGCGGCTCGCGGCCGATGGCCCAGATCAGGGTGTCGAAGCCCTGCATGATGTGGCCGCCCTGGGCGGTGAGGGTGAGCTTGCCGTCGGGGCCCTTCTCCACCTTCTCCAGGTTGATGTTGGGCATGATGTTGACGCCGTCGTTGACCATCTCCTCCATCAGCGTCTCGCGCAGCAGCGCATCGAAGCTGGAGAGGAAGTGCTGGCGGCGCAGCAGCAGGTCGACCTCGGAGCCCAGCGCGTTGAGCAGGCCGGCCAGCTCGACGGCGATGTAGCCGGCACCGACCACGGCGACCCGCTTGGGCTGTTCGGTGAGGGCGAAGAAGCCGTTGGAGTCGATGCCGTGCTCGGCACCGGGGATCTCGGGGATCATCGGCTTGCCGCCGGGGGAGATGACGATGTGGTCGGCGGTGTAGTGCTCGCCGTTCACCTCCAGGGTGTGGGCGTCGACGAACTTCGCCTGGCCCTTGAGCCAGTCGATGTTGGAGTCGGTGAGGTAGTTGCCGTACCAGTCGTTAATGCCCTGGATGAGGTCTTCACGGCCCTTGACCAGCGCCCCCCAGTCGAAGTCGTTGAGCATGACGTCGAAGCCGTAGCCCTGGGCGTCGCGGATGGCGTGGGCCATGGAGGCGCCGTACCACATCACCTTCTTCGGCACGCAGCCGACGTTGACGCAGGTGCCGCCCATCTTGGCCATTTCGACCACGGCGGCCTTCTTGCCGTACATGGCCGCGCGCTCTGCGGCGGAGAGGCCGCCGCTGCCGCCGCCGATGGCGAGGAGATCGTAGTGTTTGCTCATGTTTCGTCCTGTCGTTCGCTCATTAGGTGGTAGATAGGGGCGATTCTAACAGCCGTGTGCCGCCCTGTCCCGGTCGGCGGCGGCTCGCCGTACACGTCTGCAATAGGCCAATGGCGCGGCGATGTGGTGGCTGTTCCGAAGGGGTGACGTAGGTGAGCGCTCACTATCTAAGCAGCGTGTGAGCATGTGTCGTGGCCCAGTGGGTGTGTTCGCCGTGATCAAAGACTGTTACTATCTTGTAAAATCTATAAGGATAACCCGAGGGTCGCTATGGAGCCGATTTCCTACCAGTACCGCTTCCGCTTCGAGGAGGGGCGAGAAGAGGTTTTTGATATACACCTCGATGGCCAGAGGCTCGAACCGCTCGAGGCGGTGCCGGAGAATCCGCCGGAGTGGACGCGCCTTGAGAACCACAAGTGCAGCCACTGTCCGCTCGACTCGCTGGAGGTCTTCTTCTGCCCGCTGGCCCTGCGGCTGCTGCCGCTGGTGGAGCGCATGGGGGAGGTGACCTCCATCGACAATGTGGATGTGACGGTGAAACTTGATGAGCGCCTGATCACCCGCAGCGCTACGGCGCAGGAGGGGATCAGTGCGCTGATGGGGATCATCACCGCCACCAGCGGCTGCCCGCACACGGTCTTCTTCAAGCCGATGGCCCGCTTCCACCTCCCCTTCGCCAACACCGAGGAGACCTTCTACCGCGCCGCCTCAATGTACATGCTGGGCCAGTACTACCGCTGGCAGGCGGGCAAGAGTGTGGACCTGGAGCTGGAGGGGCTGTTGGCGTTCTACAGCCGGGTGGCGACGGTAAACAAGGGGATCGCCGACCGACTGCGCGCGGAGCGACGCGAGGACGGCACGGTCAACGCCATTGTGCTGCTGGATATGTTCGTCAAGAGTATGCCGGTGCTCATTGAGGAGACGCTGGAGGAGCTCAAGCCGCTGTTCCAGCCCTATATCGACGCCGAATCGACCGTCTGAGGCGGTCGCCGCGGCCATCCTGATTTGGGTTTTGCGCGGCCCTGCAGTCATAACCGACAAAAATCATCAAACAAATACTTGACTGAAGGCCTTGGTATTCCTATAGTCTCCTTAACCAGACATTGGTTACACCCCCAAGCTTGAGGAAGGCGACCCCCGCCTTCCTTTTTTTTTACCCGCATTCCCCCGGTTTACCGTGGCGTATCGGGCAGGGCAACCGCATACTTTGTCATCGCTGGTGTAAGCGGGGTGTTATGTAACTATGCGCCCACCCTGGCGTATCGGGCCGGTTTTTGCGCCATCGCGCTATCAATGCGATAATGGCGGGCTCTCTTTTCCGAGGTTCTTGATTTGTTCGCTTCTCTCCAACGCTGCCGCGGCGCCGTGTTGACGCTGCTTGTGTGTGCCATGCTCCCCCTTTCGCTGGCCTTTGCCGGGCTTGCGGACGGTGATGGGGTCGAGTCGGCATCACTGCTCTGGCAGCCTGTGGAGGAGAGCAAGGAGGGGACGGCGCTGGATGCGGATCTTCCCGCCTTACCGCTGGCGTGCGCTCACTGCCTCCTGGCGAATGGTGTGGTCGGGTATCGACCGGGGGCCGCCCCGCGGCTGGGCTTGGCCTGTCGCCGCTGTGCAACCCGCGCCCCTCCCGGGCAGGGCGCTTGAGCGCCTCCGACCGCCGCTTGCCCCCGCGCAGCCACTGCTGCCGCCCCCGTGATGAAGTTTGAGCAGGAGTCCCCCCATGTCGAAAAATGTGATTAATCTTGGCCTGATCCGCTGGTTGCCGTTCCTGCGCTGGTTCCAGATGGTCAACGCCGGAACCGTGAAGGATGATATCCTCGCCGGCCTCACCGGTGCCGTGATCGTGCTGCCACAGGGTGTGGCCTTTGCCATGATCGCCGGGCTGCCGCCCGAGTACGGTCTCTACACCGCCATCGTCCCGCCGATTATCGCTGCCCTGTTCGGCTCCTCCTACCACCTTATCTCCGGTCCCACAACGGCGATCTCCATCGTGGTGTTCAGCACGATCAGCCCGTTGGCCGAGCCCGGCAGCGCACACTTTATCTCCCTGGTGCTGACCCTGACCTTCATCGCCGGGGTGTTCCAGTTGGCGCTGGGGCTGGCGCGCATGGGGACGCTGGTCAATTTCGTCTCACACACCGTCGTGGTGGGTTTCACCGCGGGGGCGGCGATCCTCATCGCCACCAGTCAGATGAAGCACTTTTTCGGGGTTGAGATCGCCCGTGGGGAATCGTTCGCCCACACCCTGCTTGAGCTGGTGAGTAAGGTGCCGGAGGCGAACCTCCATGTGGTGGCGGTGGCGCTCACCACCCTGATCAGCGCCATTGCCTTCAAGAAGCTGCTGCCGCGCTGGCCCAATATGTTGCTGGCGATGATCGTCGGTGCGCTGCTGGCGCTGGTGCTGGGGGCGGAGGAGCATGGCATCGCCCTGGTCGGTGAGCTACCGGGCCAGCTGCCGCCGCTCTCCTCACCGGACTTCTCCCTCAGCACCCTCAAGGAGCTGGCGCCGGGGGCCTTCGCGGTGGCGCTGTTGGGCCTGGTGGAGGCGGTCTCCATCGCCCGCTCGGTGGCGGCCAAATCGCACCAACGTATCGACGGCAACCAGGAGTTCATCGGTCAGGGCCTGGCCAATGTGGTCGGCTCGTTCTTCTCCTCCTACGCCTCTTCCGGTTCCTTTACCCGCACCGGGGTGAACTACACCGCCGGTGCCCGCACACCGGTGGCGGCGATCGCCGCGGCGGTCTCCTTGGCGCTGATCCTGCTGCTGGTGGCGCCACTGACCGCCTATCTGCCGATCCCGGCGATGGCGGGGATCCTGCTGCTGGTGGCCTATAACCTGATCGATTGGCACCACATCCGCAGCATTATCCACACCAGCCGTGCCGAGGCGGGGGTGCTCGCCACGACCTTTTTTGCCACGCTCTTCCTGGAGCTGGAGTTCGCCATCTATGTCGGTGTGATGCTGTCGCTGATCATCTACCTCAGCCGCACCTCGCGACCCAAGATCACCACCATGGCCCCCGATCCGAGCGAGATCAATCGCCCTATGGTCAACACCGCGCGGGTGGCGCTGGACCAGTGTCCGCAGCTGCGTGTGGTGCGTATGGACGGTTCGCTCTTTTTCGGCGCGGTGAACCACGCCTCGGGGCAGTTCCGCAACTTTACCGAAGAGTCACCCGAGCAGAAGCACATCCTGCTGCTGTGTAACTCGATGAACTTCATCGACGTGGCCGGCGCCGAGTGGCTGATGCAGGAGGCGAGCCGCCTGAAGGAGAATGGCGGTGGGCTCTATCTGTGTAACGTCAAGGACAACGTCTGTGAGTTCCTGCGCAAAAGCGGGCTGGTGGATGAGATCGGCGAAGAGCACATTTTCGACTCCAAGAGCGAAGCGATCCAGACCATCTTCCTCCACCTTGAGCGTGACATCTGCCGGCGTTGCGAACGGCGCATCTTCCAGGAGTGCCAGAGCGTGCCGGTGGTCAAGGCGGTTTGACCGGGTTTACTCAAACATCAGCGTCGGCTGCTCGAGTCGCAGGCGCTGTTCGCGCAGGGTCAGTATCTGCTCCTCCCAATATTTGACCGTGTTGAACCAGGGGAAGGCCATGGGGAAGGCGGGGTCTTCCCAGCGCCGTGCCAGCCAGGCGGCGTAGTGGAGCAGGCGCAGGGTGCGCAGCGGTTCGATAAGGGCCAGCTGGCGCCGGTCAAAGTCGTGGAACTCTTCGTAGCCAGCGAGGATCTCATCCAGTTGCCGGGTCATCTGAGCGCGATCACCACTCAGTAGCATCCACAGATCCTGCACCGCCGGGCCCATGCGACAGTCGTCCAGGTCCACCAGGTGGGCGCCGCTGTCGGTCCAGAGGATGTTGCCGGGGTGGAGGTCGCCGTGCAGCCGGATGGGTCGGTAGTCGGTGGCGGCGAAGCGCTCATCCACCACACTCAGTAGCTGCTCGGCGAGATCGCCATACTGGCCGCGGTATTCCGCCGGCAGAACCCCCTGCTCCAGCAGGTAGCGCAGGCTCGCCGCGCCGAAGCTCTCCGGGGTGAGCGCCGGGCGGTGCTCGAAGGGGCTGACCGCCCCAAGAGCGTGGATGCGCCCCAGGAACTGCCCCAGCCGGTACTGGGTGTCCGGCTCCTCCAGTTCCGGTGAGCGTCCGCCGCGGCGGGGGAACAGCGCGAAGAGAAAACCGCCAAAGCGCTGCAGTGTCTCGCCGCGGGCATCGGCCAGCGGCGCTACCACCGGGATCTCCAGCGCCGACAACTCGGCGGCGAAGTGGTGCTCCTCGCGGATCTGCGCCTCGCTCCAGCGACCCGGGCGGTAGAATTTGCCTATCAGAAAGCCTTCGTTCTGCTCGCCGATTTGATAAACGCGGTTCTCGTAACTATTTAAAGCTAACAGGGAGCCGGTGGGCAGGTAGCCGGCGCTCTCGACCGCATCGAGCACCGTATCCGGCGTCAGCGCCTCATAGGGATGGTGGGATGTCAGTTGTTCTGGCAAGGTAGTCGGCCTGATTGAAAATTAATGGTTCACCGCAAAGGCGCTAAGTGCGCAAAGGGTGTGACTGCCGCTTCGTGCTGACGGTGCGGGTGAGACGTTGCACATAGCGAGCAGATCAGTGGGTAGCATTTTCTCTGCGTCCTTTGCGCCTTTGCGGTGAATAAGCTTTTTTGAGGATTGTACACGTTATGCAGAACCCTATGTTGCAGATGGATGACCTCCCGCCCTTCGAGGCGATTAAACCCGAGCATGTGGAGCCGGCTATCGATGCCGTACTGGCGGAGAATCGCGCCGAGGTGGCGCGCCTGCTCGAGGGCGGCGACTACAGCTGGGCCGGTCTGGTTGAGCCGCTGGAGGCGCTGGACGATCGCTTGAGCCGCATCTGGTCGCCGGTGTCGCACATGAACTCGGTGGTCAACAGCCCCGAGCTGCGTGATGCCTATGAGGCGTGCCTGCCCAAGCTCTCCGACTACGCCACCGAGATGGGGCAGAACGAGAAGCTCTATCAGGCCTTCGAGGCGATCCGCAACAGCGACGAATACGACACCCTCGACACCGCACAGAAGAAGGTGATCGACGACACCCTGCGCGACTTCCGCCTCTCCGGCGTGGCACTGCCGCCGGAGCAGAAGGCGCGCTACAAGGAGCTAAAATCCGAGCTGTCGAAGCTCACCACCACCTTCAGCAACAACCTGCTCGACGCCACCAACGCCTGGTCGAAACTGATCACCGACGAGTCCGGCGTCGCCGGCCTGCCCCAGTCGAGCAAGGGGATGCTCAAACAGGCGGCCGAGCGCGAGGGGCAGCAGGGCTGGCGCGTCACCCTGGAGTTTCCCAGCTATTTCGCCGTGATGGCCTATGCCGATGACCGCGCCCTGCGCGAGGAGGTCTATGAAGCCTTCGTCACCCGCGCTTCGGACAAGGGGCCCGATGCGGGCAAGTGGGACAACAGTGAGGTGATGGAGCGTATCCTTGCCATCCGCCACGAACTGTCGGGTCTGCTCGGTTTCCAGAACTACGCCGAGCGCTCGCTGGCGACCAAGATGGCCGAGGAGCCGCAGCAGGTGCTCGACTTCCTGCGCGACCTGGCCGGGCGCTCCCTCGACCTGGCGAAGGAGGAGCTGGAGGAGATCCGCGCCTTTGCCCGCGACGAGCACGGAGTGGATGATCTCAAACCGTGGGACATCACCTACTACGCCGAGAAGCTGCGCCTGGCCAAGTACGCTATCTCCCAGGAGGATCTTAAGCCCTACTTCCCCGAGGACCGCGTGGTAAGCGGACTGTTCGAGGTGGTGAAACGCCTCTACGGTCTCGACATACGCGAGGTGGAGGGCGTCTCCACCTGGCACGAGGATGTACGCTTTTTCGAGATTCGTGACAGTGACGGTGGAACACGCGGTCGCTTCTATCTCGACCTCTACGCGCGCCAGAACAAGCGCGGCGGCGCCTGGATGGACGAGTGTATCGTCCGTCGCCGGCGCGGTGACGGTACGCTGCAGATCCCGACCGCCTACCTCACCTGCAACTTCGCCCCGCCGGTGGGCGATGCCCCGGCGCTGTTCACCCACGACGAGGTGCAGACCCTGTTCCATGAGTTCGGCCACGGCCTGCACCACATGCTGACCCGTATCGACACCGCCGGCGTTGCCGGTATCAACGGCGTGGCCTGGGATGCGGTGGAGCTCCCCAGCCAGTTCATGGAGAACTGGTGTTGGGAGCGCGAGGCGCTGGACCTCTTCGCCGCCCACTACCAAACCGGCGAGAAGATCCCGGACGAACTGTTTAACAAAATGACGGCGGCGAAAAACTTCCAGGCCGGCATGCAGATGGTGCGTCAGCTGGAGTTCTCGCTGTTCGACTTCCGCCTGCACCTGGAGTACAAGCCGGAAGAGGGTGGACGCATTCAGCAGATCCTCGATGAAGTGCGCGCAGAGGTCGCCGTGGTGACCCCGCCGGATTACAACCGCTTCCAGCACGGTTTCGCCCACATCTTCGCCGGCGGTTATGCGGCGGGCTACTACAGCTACAAGTGGGCCGAGGTGCTATCCGCTGACGCCTTCTCCCGTTTCGAGGAGGAGGGGATCTTCAATCGCGAGACCGGTCTGTCATTCCTCGAGAATATTCTCGAACAGGGCGGCTCGCGCGAACCGATGGACCTCTTCGTCGAATTCCGCGGCCGCAAACCCGAGATCGACGCGCTGCTCAGGCATAGCGGTATAGCGGCGTAACCGAATGCAACGCAGAGGACGCGGAGAACGCAGAGTTTAATAATCATTAAACGTAACTACTCGCCCCCTTCTGATAAAATTTTTCACCGCAGAGGCGCAGACGCCGCCATGGAGGGCGGTGATAGACAATGCATGGAGCACATTGTCGAGGCGCAAAGTCATGAAGTCGCTGTTGCCAAAAACGGCAGCGTAGAGCCATAAGTTTGTAAAGCTTAAAACAGATGAAGGCCCCGTCCATTTCGGAGGTCAGGCCTTGACG
>JBNJGC010000094.1:0-9970 GCA_051747405.1 Pseudomonadota bacterium | reverse complement strand
TCGTAGAGCACCAGGGTGGAGTCGTTGTTCACCCCCCAGCGGCGCAAGGTGGCCTGAAAAGTCTCGCGGGAGGGGAAGCGCATGATGGGGCTGGCGCCGTTATCCCCCAGGTCCTTGAAGCGCTGCACCTGCACCGCCCCCGGGATGTGGCCGACGGTATAGTAACGATGCGGGTGGTAGCGAACCTCCAGCACCACGACATTATCCTCGTCGATATGCTCCTCCAGCCAATCGGAGTTGACCAAAAAGCCCGGCTGCGCTGCCGCAGCCAACCCGCTCAGCATCAGCATCGCGGCAAGGAGGGGGAAAAATAAGAGTCTGCGCTGCATGGATATCTTCTCCCGAACACGGTTATAAAAAGTAGCCCAGCAACCGTCCTGCTCAACGGGCTGGGTAGGACCAGTAAAGCAAATCTCTTGCCAGCTGCAATGGACTTGCCGCCGCAGGCTGCGGCGGATCACCCATCGCATCGCGCAAGAGTCGTGGCAAAATGCAACGATCGCCTCCCCCCGCCTCTACCAGGGCATGGGGCAATCCTCACAGCCTCTCTCCAGCAGCCCGACCACCGCACGGGCCAGGGCGTAATCCTCATCGCCCGCCTCACTGAAAGAGACCGCCGGACCGAGCAGGCGCAGCGCATCCAGCCCCTGCGGACCCGGTTCGACCAGCGCCTGGCGTACCCGCCGAAACAACCCCTTGTCCATGCCCGGACGCGCCACCACCGCCAGCGGCGGCAGTGCCGGCGACTGCTCCAGGATACGCAGGCCCGGCTCACGCCGTTGATACTTCTCGGCGATCCCCCGGGTGGTGCCGGCGGCGTCGTAGTCCCCGTGCAGCACGGCCAAAACCACCCGCTCGTGGCGCCCCAAATAGGCGTAGTCGGTCAGATCGGCGAGACTCACCCCGGCACGCATCATCATCGCCCGGGGTATATAGTGGCTGGCAAAGGAGTGGTGCGCCCCGAAAGCGAAGGTGTGACCGCGCAGCTGCGCCACAGAGTCGATGGGGCTGTCCCCACGAACCACGATCACCCCGACATAGGGCGATTCGGCAGCCACCAGACGCGCCCGCTGCGGCTGCTCCCGGCCATAACGGTCGTGGGCGCGGATGTAGGAGGTGGGCCCCATATAGGCCAGGTCCACCGAGCGGTTCACCAAGTGCCGTACCTGCTCACTGTAACTGGTCGCCACATTGAGCCGTACAGGGCGACCCAGGCGTTCAGAGAGATAGTTCACTAGCGGCTGGTAGCGTTCAATCAGCCGACTGGGGGTATCGTAAGGGGGGACGGAGAAGTGTAGCGGCGCCTCCTCCCCGGCGGCATAGCTGTTGAGGCAGAACAGGCAACACAGCAGCCCCAGCAGGGCTCGCCGCGCTCGTCGAAACACCATCCCGAGCATAATCTTCCCCTCAGTTTTAACTTCTTCCGGAACTTGAGTATATTACACCCTAGCGAGTGGTCCATGCGGGAAATAATGTCACTCTCAGCCGGTCCACAAGGAGCCCCGCTAATGAGCCAATGCGGCGTTGCACTGCTTGGTAAGGGCCAGCCATTCCCCTGCGCAGCGCGCCTTGCCTTGACTCATTAGCGGGGCTCTGAGAATGATATTATCTCCCGCATGGACCACTAGACAGACCTGCGGACGGCAGCGATTGCGCACAGGCTCTGCTAACCTGTTGACACCCTTGCAGGATGCACTCTCGGCAAAGCGATATACCGCAAAAGGCTACTGATGCATCATCCGATAAAACTCTTCTCCATACCGTTACTCCTGCTGGTGTTCTCCCTAACCGCTTTTGCCGTCCATGCGGAAAACACCGCCGCTGTCGCTTCTGAGGCGCCCGATAAGACGATCGCCTACCTCGTATCGGACATCCGCATCCCCTTCTGGTCGATTATGGACCGGGGGGTTCGGGAGGCGGCGGCTGAGCTCGACTACAAGGTCGTCACCTACAGCGCCCACAACCAAGCCAAACGCGAGCTGAGCAATACCGCCAGGGCGATCACAGAGAAGGTTGACGGCATCATCCTCTCCCCCACCAACTCCTCTGCCAGCGTGACCGTTCTCAAGCTGGCGGCACGGGCGGGGATCCCGGTCGTCATCTCGGACATCGGCACCGATGGCGGCGAGTATGTCTCGTTTATCGCCTCCAACAACCGCGAGGGGGCCTACGGGATCGGCCAACTGCTGGCCGAACAGCTCAAGCAGCGCGGTTGGCAGGAGGGCAGCGTAGGCATCATCGCCATCCCGCAAAAACGGGCAAACGGACAGGCACGCACTGCCGGTTTCATGCAGGCGCTCAACGAAGCCGGGATAAAGAGTGCCGACATCGCCCAGCAGGTTGACTTCTCCTACCAGGAGACCTACGACTACAGTCGCGACATGATCGCCCAGCACCCCGATCTGAGGGCCTTGTGGCTGCAGGGCTCCGACCGCTACCAGGCGGCCCTGGATGCCATCAGGGACGCAGGCCGTGAAGGGGAGATCCTGCTGGTCTGCTTCGATGCCGAACCGGAGTTCATTCAGCTCATCTCCAACGGAGTGCTCGTCGGTGCGGCGATGCAGCAGCCGTTTCTGATGGGCGAAAAAGCGCTCACCGCCCTCCACCACCACCTTGAGGGCCGGGCGGTCGAAAAGGAGCAGCGGCTACCCGTACTGACCATCTCCGAAGAGAACATCGACGAACGCCTCCCCACCATCAAACGTAATGTCCTCGGCATCACCGAGCAGGCCCAGCCGGCTCAATGAAATTGAGGCTGCGCAACCACTCGCTCTACACCACGGTGGCGCTGGTCATCGTGGTCTCTGTCGTTACCGTCATGGGCACTCATGCCGCCTCTCACTACTACACGACCAAGCAGCGGCTGCAAAACCAGATCGAACAGGAGTCATTGCGCAGCCTGAACGCACTACAATCCACCGTCAGTGATTTAGTCGAAGCCTATGCGGTCAATGAGTACAACAACCTCATTCTAAGCGAGTTGGAGCGGTACGACGCCAAGGCGATCGTCATCAAAGACTACAATATGGGAGAGATCCTCGGTCAGGAGAGCTACATCAGCGGAAAACTGCGCCGGACCGACGGGACCGCGACTGACTACGATCCCGACAACCCCGCCCACCGGGAGGTACTGGATAGCTGCTACTACACCGACTCGGTACCGCTTCTCTCTTCACCGCAAAAACCGATTGGCGTACTCACGGTTTGCGTCACCGATACAAAGATGATGCGCGAGCTGAAAGATATCGTCAGCGATGGCTTGCTTAACACCCTCTCCATCACCGCCGTGTTGATCCTTTTGCTGTTTGCCACCCTGCGCCGCTATGTGCTCAAACCCGTCTCCGACATCGTAGCGATCGTCAAGGCCGCCGATGAGAGCGGGCTTCCCGCCACGGCGATACCGGCCTACCACCCGACCGAATTGAACACCCTCTCCGAGGCCATGAACCATATGCTCGACTCGGTGCGTGAATCACAGCGGCAGCTCAAACAGAGTGAGCTGCGCTGGAAATTCGCTGTCGAGGGGAGTGGCGACGGCCTCTGGGACTGGGACATCAAGAACCGGATCGTCTACTTCTCCCCACAGTGGAAGAGAATGCTCGGCTTTGACGAGGATGAGATCGAAAACCGCCTCGAAGAGTGGAGCTCACGGGTCCATCCAGAGGACTTGTCGTCGGCCTACGACGACCTTCGGCGATACCTGGAGGGAGAGAGCGACCACTACATCAGTCAGCACCGTATCCGCTGTAAAAACGGTGACTATATCTGGATACTCGACCGGGGCATGGTGGTCGAACGCGACGCCGACGGCACACCACTGCGCATGATCGGCACACACTCGGATATCACCAAGCAGGTCATGCACGAAGAGGAGCTTAAACACAGCGCAGCGCACGACAGCCTGACCGGACTGCCCAACCGCTTTCTCTTCAGCGAACTCATCCAGCAGGCGATGCATCACAGCAAGCGCAAGGATACCCTGCTCGCCCTGCTCTATATCGATCTGGACGGGTTTAAAGAGGTCAATGACCGCTATGGCCACGAAGCGGGCGACTACCTTCTTGTCACCATGGCAGAGCGGATGCGATCCATGCTGCGGAGTGAAGATGTCGTGGCGCGCCTGGGCGGTGACGAATTTGCCATCGCCGTCACCGACCTGACCGAGGAGAGTGAACTCAATATCCTGCTGCAGCGGCTGATGCATGATCTGCGACAAGCCGTCGCCTACCAATCGACACAGCTCAAGGTCTCCGCCAGTATCGGCATCACCTTCTACCCCCAGGCAGAGGAGATCGGGCCGGAGGCGCTCCTTCGCCAGGCCGACCACGCCATGTATGAGTCCAAAGGCGCCGGCAAAGACCAGTACGCCTACTACAGTGTGGAAGACGACAACGCCAGCCGGGAACAGCTGCGCATCATCGAAGGGCTTCGCCAAGCACTCGCCCGGGATGAACTCGAGCTCTACTACCAACCCAAGGTGGACATGCCCACCGGTGAAGTCGCCAGCTTTGAGGCGCTGCTGCGCTGGAACCACCCCGAAGAGGGGCTACTCCCGCCAGGGCGGTTTCTCCCCTACATCAACCACAGTAGCGAATTGATGCTGGAGCTCGGCGAGTGGGTATTCAATACGGCCTTTCGCCAGATGAACCAGTGGCAACAGCAGGGCCATAACATTGGCCTCTCCATCAACGTCAGCGCCCATGAACTCAAGTCTGACCACACATCCAAACTGCTTGAGTCCTTGCTGAGTGAATTCCCTGCGATCAGCCCCTCCAGGGTCGAGCTTGAGATACTGGAAACCAACGTGCTCGAAGACATCAACAGCGCACGCGAGGTGATCAACCGCTGGCACCGGCTCGGCATACAAGTGGCGCTGGATGACTTCGGCACCGGCTACTCCACACTGGGCTACCTCAAGAGCCTGCCCGTGGATACCCTGAAGATTGACCGAAGCTTCGTCATGGACATGCTCTACGACAGCGCCAGCTTCTCCATCCTTGAGGCGGCGATGGGACTGGCCCGCGCCTTCCGCTGCAACGTCGTGGCCGAAGGGGTGGAGAGTGTCAAACACGGCGAGCTGCTGATCCAGCTCGGCTGCCGCGTCGCCCAGGGCTACGGCATCGCCAGGCCGATGCGCGCAGACGAGGTAGGGGCGTGGTGTCAGCACTACACCCCGCCCCCCTCCTGGCGAAGTACCAGCCCACTCCACCACAAGGACTGGACCATCCTCTACGCCATCGTAGAACACCGCCACTGGATGCGCATGGTCGAAGAGTTCATCAAATCCCCCGAAACCTCCACCCCACCGGAGCTGGATGAGAGCCAATGCCGCTTTGGCGAGTGGCTGAGAACCGACGCCATCAACTACACCGAAAACGGAACGACCCTGCGCCGGATCGAGAAGAGCCACAGTGCCATTCACCAGACCGCACAGCAGCTTCTGCACGACACCGCCGCCGGCCACTACGCCAAGGACAAGCACACCCGATTGAGCGAACTACACAACCAACTACTCGACGAGCTGAACCAACTTATCTAAATAAGCGATCCGAATACCAGTACACTTGGGAGGTTCCCACACGCCTGACAGGACCGTCGACCGCAGGGACGCGGTCGCCGAGCATACAGGGATGTATTCACTGCGTGTCCTGGCAGGCGTGTGGGAACCTCGTAACGGCAAAGTGTTCTGGCATTCGGAACTCCTATTTAGTGGTCCATGCGGGAAATAATGTCACTCTCAGCCGGTCCATAAGCCTCATCGGCAAGGCGCACGAGCGCAGGACTAGTCATTCTAATTCAAGCGAGTGCAACACAGTCGATGAGGCTTGTGGACTGGCAAGGCGTCGGTGAGTTCTTACGACTCACACCAGCCATACGCCTTATTTTCGCGAAATGGCCATCAGCTGAGTCATATAGTCCGCATCGCCCATAAACAGGACATGCCTCTCCGTAAGCTCCCGATCTGTCATTTTCCAGCGTGAAGCAATCTCTGTGCGGCTCGATTTCGGTGGGCCAAGGATGACACTCTCCAAGATCACATCTTTATCCTTCAAGCGGGTTTCAACTTCCTTGATACGCTCGGCAAACTCGATCTTCTCGCTCCCCGGACCTTCATGTTGCAGACCGTGGGGGTCGATAAAGACGATCTTCTGCTTGTCGCCATGCACCCGCCAGAGGATGAAGTCGGGCCAGAAGCCTCCCGCCTCGAAGAAGCCGATCCCGTGGCGCACCATGTTGCGCAGCAGGTAGAGCTGCTCGCCGCTGGCCTCCAGCCGTGCTTGGTTGGCGGTGATCCACGTTTTCAGATCCTCGACGAACTGGAACTCGCTCTCCTCCAGGGCTACCGGCTGGATCTTGATGCGATTGCTCCGCGCCGAGAGCAGTGGGTTGTAGAGATGAATCCCCAGTCGGGTGCCATCCACACCATCCACATAGCTGGACTCAAAGGAATCCTTGCCGTCTTCATCGAAGGCCTTGCGCAGTGCCCGAATGTCATCGATAAGCGCCGACTCAGAGCCATCGACGATCAGCTTGTACTCATCATCGGTGGGCATGTTGCCATCGGCATCCTTCAGAGAGACCAGCTCCAGACGCGGTTCCAGATAGGCCCGCTTATGGTAGTTGTAGACCCTGTCTGCCAACAGGCTCAGCAGCTCCAGCGCCAGTTGTTGCCAGAGGCGGAAGTTCTCCGCCTTCAGTTCCCAGAAGCCCGGCGGGATGCGCAGCTCATACCAGGCATTCGAGGCCAACAGCGCTCGCAGGCGTTCACTAGAGGGCTCTACCAACAGGTTGGCATAGCCTCGCTGGAAGGTATATCGACTCAGGTCAAGATAGAGCCTGTCCATATCGAGGAAGGAGAGGCGCAGCGCATCAAACACCGCCGTGTGGATTCGGGTGGCTAAAGCCGCCGCCTGGTTCTGCGACAGACCATCGGCCTGAATCGCCTCCAGACGCGGATAGCGATCGAGGATGATCTTGCGATTCTTCACCGTGATGTCGGGTGGCAGACCCAGATCGGCCCCATTACCGCCGAAACGCACCAACGGCCCATGCTTGGGGAAGGAGTAGATTTGGTTACTGTCCTTGCGCACCTTGGGGCGGAGCATCTTCAGCCCCTTGCCCACGTCTTGAGTGACGTTGAGCTTAACGGTGATGATCTCGGGGTTATCGTTACCCGGCAGCCCTTCGTCCTTGAGGAAGTCGCGGAAGGTGGTCATGAAGTCGGCACCGACACCGAAGACGTTCAATGTCTCCAGCAGGTGGATATGCTTAGGCGCCGTGGTGGGCTCTAGCCGGCTGGAGCGCATCAGGCTCATCCCCTTCCCCTTGAGGCGCACACCTCGACCGAAGAGCTGGATAATCTGTGAGCCCTCCTTCTTACCAGTGTTCATCAGGCCCATGGAGGAGACTCGCCAGCAGTTCCAGCCCTCGATGAATTTCTTTGAGCCGATGAGGATGTTTACCGGCGAGTGCTCGGCATGGACCTCGGCAAAGATCGGGCTCTCGAACTCCGATTTGCGCACCTCTACATGCGTCAGCCCGGCATTTTCAAGATGCTCAGCCAGCCCCGGCGCATCGCCCACATTGATGAGGCCAAAGGGGGTCTCGTTATCCGCCACCTTGAGCAACAGCTCACCGGAATCGCCGGTGATTCGATCCACCACCAGCGTGCCACCACCCTGAGAGCGGAATACCTGCAGCAGGATATCGGCATAGAGCTGATTGGCATCCAGTTTCAGCTCATGCAGATAGGGGAAGTTGCCGGCAAAAATATCATTGCCCTGTTCATCGACCAGCCCCGCCCCCTTGGCATTACCGTAGATCACCGCATTCAGGGCATCGACCGCCTCTGCCCGCTCGGCGGTAAACCAAGCCATAAAGCGGAGGATCTTCGCCACGTCCGAGGCACGCTCCTCATAGTTCCTAGCACTCTCACGCTTGCCATCATCCTTCACCACACTGGCGCCAACGAAGACCCACAGGGGCGAGGTCAGGTTATAGGGGCGGAACTGCCCCTTACGATCCCCGTAGAGCCTCTGCTGCTGGTAGAAGGCCACCAGCGCGGCGGTGAGGTAGTTCCAGCGGTGCTGCTCCAGCTTCTCCGGCAGGTTGAAGATACGGTAGTCCTTGCCGTAGCCATCTTCGTAAAAGTAGCGGTAACCATAATCGAAGAGGATGCTTTTGGCGTAGGCCTGCTCCACGTCCGCATCCTTGGCGGCGACCACCGCCTCCTTGAAGGTGGCGGAGTACTCAAAGGTGAATCCCCGTCCGGCCAGTTTCTGGCGATGGGAGAGCCACCCCTTCTCTTCCCTGGCGGAGCCCAGTCCTCGGTGGCCCTCGTCCACCAGCAGCAGGTTGCCATCGCCAAAGCTGTCCACGGCCATGGTCTTTTTGCCCTGCTCGGCACCCAGCTTGGTGATCTCGGTCACCGACAGGCGGCGCAGCGACTTGCGCTCGCCACTGAAGAGGTCACCGGTATCCTGGGTCAGGCGCTCGGCATCCAGCCCGCTCTCCGTGAACTCCTGCAGGTGCTGTGCAGTGAGCCGATCGTTAGGGGTGATCAGGATGATCTGGCCATAATCATTCACCTTGCCGACCTGCCCAGCGTAGTGGCGGAACTGGCGCAGGTTCACATGCATCAGCAGCGTTTTGCCACTGCCGGTGGCGTTTTGCAGACAGAGCTTGTTCAGCTCCTCCATGCCATAGGGCTCGATACCGGTCAGGTAGCCCTTGCCACTCCAGTAATCGTTGAAGGCCTCCACATGCAGATTGAGGCTATCGAGCAGGTCGGCCCGGTGGGTGAAGTACTCGTGCAGATAGATCTCCACGAACAGCAGCGTCAGCCACTGGAAATATTTCCACTGCAGGGGCTCGTCGCGGATCTCGTTGAGCGCATCGGTATGAGCAACAATGTTGGCGTCAAACTGCTTCAGCTGCTCTTCGCTGTAGCGCCACGTCGGCTGCCACTGCCCGAGCAGAGCATGCAGGTAGTGATGGTGCCGTGTGGCATCCAGGCCAGCCAGCGCATGACGCAGACTCTTGCTTAGAATTGATATCGGGTGGACCTTCTGGCTGCCATCCCTGTATTGATCAAAAGGGTCGATACCGAAGCGGGTCAGCACCCACTGGTTGAGCACCAGCTTCTTGAGGAAGTCGGCCTTGGCGGTTAGCTGTTTCGGTTTGCGTGACTTAGGTGGCGCCATCATTCCCTTCCGTTGGTTTCATCTCTTCTTCCCCCAGGATCACCGGCTTGCCATCCTGCCAAATCACCGCATACTGGCCCAGCCGGCGTTTGCGTTCCAGCGCCTTTTCCACTGCCCTGCGCAGCGCCTCCAACACCTGCAAACTATCGTGTGATGGCTGTGTCATCGGGCCGCCTCCTGAAAAAGTGTATTGAACATCGCTTCATTGATTACCAAACGCTCTTCGCCCTGTTGCTCGAAGATCAGTTCCGGGACCGGCCCCGCATTGTCAAAACAGCGCGTACGGCTGACCAGCGGCCCATAGTGATGGAACAGGTTGTTGAGGCTGCGTGGAAAACGCCGCTCGATATCGGCGGTCGGGATATTGTGTCCACCATGGGCCACCCGTTCCGCGACACGCAGCTTCGACAGTTCCATACTGGGCAGTGCCAGATAGATCAACTCCACCCGCCACCCCACATGCAACAATCGCTGAATCAGCCGCAGATAGGTGCGGCCGGAGAGGGTTGTCTCAAACGCAAAGCTCTCTCCGACCGTCACATAATCTTCGATCTCCCGCAGAAACAGTCTACTGGCTGCCAACAGCTCCCGCTCGGGGGCCAAGGGTGACAAGCCGGCAGCGATCAGATCGGCGTTAACGAAGTTCCGGCAACCGGCCAATGTCGGCAGATACTCCAGTGCAAAGGTACTTTTACCCGCCCCGTTGGGGCCGGCGATGATCCAGCAGACGGGGGCGCTCACGCTGTTCCCTCCCACATACGGGCCAT
>JBNJGC010000093.1:0-10065 GCA_051747405.1 Pseudomonadota bacterium | reverse complement strand
GGCGGCACGTCGGTTCGTTATGCCGTTCAGGGTAATGATGATGCTATCAACAACCAGTATGGCAGCGGCACCACCGCCGGTGGTGGCGGCTTCGGTGGTGGCAGCGGTGCTGGCGGTGGCTTCGGCGCTGGAGGCTTCGGCGGTGGAACCGGTGCGGACGGTGGCCTTGGCGCTGGAGGTCTCGATGGCGGCTTCGGTGGTGGCTTTGGCGGAGGCTTGGGCCCTGCAGGTGGCGCACCGGGTGCTGAGCAGGAGGATGAAGACGAAGCGGGCGAAGGTGCCGCTCCTGGCGGAGAGGGTGGAGTGCCCACGCCCGTGGCCTTCCAGCCGGGATTTGATGAGCAACTGGCTCAGGCCGCCGGGCGTTTCGAGCAGCAGCGCCAGGCGCTGTTGCAGGCGCTGGCCGCCCATGTTCCGCCGCAGGACGATGTGGCATGAGACGTTGAGCCTGCGGGTGCGCCCGCAGCGCTAATCTGGAACTGAATCAGACCAATAGGGAAAATCAGAATGACCCAAAAGAGACAGATCGGGAAGGGGCGCGCCTTTTCCCAACGCACCGTTATGGCCACCGCTTTGAGTTCAGTGCTGTTACTGGGCGGTTGTGCGGTGACCCCGGAGCCGCTGAGCGAGGCGGAGCACGGCGAGCGGGTACAGCAGGACCTCTCGCGGCTGTTTGCGGACCAGGAGCCACTGAGCGGCCCGGTGACACTGCACGAGGCGATGGCCCGTGCCATCAAATACAACCTGGATAACCGGCTCAAGCTGATGGAGGAGACGCTGGCCGAGCAGCAACTGGACTTGAGCGCCTACGATATGCTGCCTCAGGTGGTGGCCGGTGCCGGTTATCAACATCGCAACAACTACTCGGGGGCCACCAGCGAGTCGCTGGTAACCGGGCAGGAGAGTCTGGAGCCGTCGACCTCGCAGGAGCGCAGCCGCCGGTTGGCGGACCTGAGTTTCTCCTGGGATGTGCTCGACTTTGGGGTCAGCTACATCCGCGCCCAGCAGGAGGCGGACCGGGCGCTCATCGCTCGGGAGCGCCAGCGCAAGGTGGTACACAACATTATTCAGGACGTGCGCTCGGCCTATTGGCGCGCTGTCTCCGCGCAGCGTTTGTTAAAACGTGTCGACCCGCTGCTTGCGCGGGTGCAGCAGGCCCAGGACAACGCCCGGCAGATAGAGCAGCGCCAGCTGCAGGAGCCGATGCAGGCGCTCAACTATCAGCGCACGCTGCTCGATACTCTGCGCCAGCTGCAGAGCTTGCGCCAGGAGTTGGTGGTAGCCAAGACGCAGCTGGCGGCGCTGATGAACCTCAAGCCGGGCACGAAGTACGACCTGGCGGTGCCGCGGGACTGGCAGTCGCGTATCCCCCAGCTCTCCGGCCAGTTGGAGGCGCTTGAGGAGCAGGCCCTGCTGCGCCGACCGGAGCTGCATGAAGAGGCCTACCAGTCGCGGATTAGCGCCAAAGAGACCCGCAAGGCGCTGCTAGAGATGTTGCCGGGGCTGCAGCTGGACTATAGCTGGAACTACGACAGCAACGACTACCTCTACAACAACGACTGGCGCCAGGCCGGTGCCCGGCTGTCGTGGAACCTGATGAACATCTTCTCCGGGCCGAAGCGCCAGGCCGTGGCCGAGGCGATGGTCGAGGTGGCCGATGCGCGGCGGATGGCGCTGAACATGGCGGTCCTGACCCAGGTGCATGTGGCCTATCAGCGCTTTGTCGAGGCCAGGCGTACCTATCAGGTGACCGATGAGCTCTCCGGTGTCGAGGAGCGCATTCTGGGGCAACTCCAGGCCCAGGCGCAGACCCGCCGCGGGGGGGAGTTGGAGGCGATACGGGGCGAGCTCAATGCGGTGATCGCCCAGTTACGTCGTGACATGGCCTTTGCCGAGGTGCAGAACGCGGCGGGGCGGCTGCTGGTGACCACGGGGGGAGACCCGTTGCCGGAGACGGTTTCGGCGGGGGATGTCGAGGCCCTGGCGCAGGCGATTAAGGAGAAGACGGACCCGTGGGTCGGGCTATGAGGTGGCTGGCCCACGGCGTGAGCAGGCCGCTCGTGATGGGCGGCTTTTTACTGTTGGTGGTCGGGGCGGGGGATGCCGAGGAGCCCACAGCAGGGGAATATTCCGTTCGAGCCCTGCTTGAGCCGCGTTATGAGGCGCAGCTTTCTGCCGAGATCGCCGGGCGACTTGAGAGGATCCCCTACCGGGATGGGGAGCGGTTTGCCAAGGGGGATGTGCTGGTCGCCTTCGACTGTGAGCGCTATCGGGCCGAGTTGGCGGTTGTGCAGGCCGAGTTGGATGCAGTACGCAAGAAGTATCAGAACAATACCCAGCTGGCAGAGTTGCACTCCGTAGGTGCTTTGGAGGTGGAGCTTTCCGCCGCAGAGGTAGCCAGGGTAGAGGCCGAACTGGAGAAACGCCGCTTGCAGGTAGAGCGTTGCACGGTGGAGGCGCCCTATGCGGGGCGGGTGGAGTCGCTCAAGGTGAACGCCCATGAGAGCGTGGCCCCCGGTGACCCGCTACTGGCTATCCTCGATGACCGTAACCTGGAGATAAAGCTGCTGGTTCCTTCGCAGTGGTTGGCTTGGCTTACGGTGGGGACCGGTTTTGACATCATTATTGATGAGACGGGGAGGCGGTATCCGGCCGTTATCCGCAAGCTCGGCGCGCGCGTCGATCCGGTCAGCCAAACGCTGCCTGTGACCGCTGTCATCGAGGGTGAGCTGGACGGCTTGATTGCAGGGATGAGTGGCACAGCAAACTTTCAGCCTTCAGGGCTCGAGTGATGGCAGAGCAACCCAAACAGCCGCCAGCGGACTCTCTGACAGTACTGTTGGAACTGGAGCGTTCTGCCCGCCATGCCAGGGATGGCGATGCGCTTCAACACACGGTGGTCAATGAAACTCGCCGTCTGATCGCCTATCGTCGTGCGGTGCTTGTCGACGGAGATACCTTGCGGGTGCGTGCACTCTCTGGTGTAGCGACCGTGGAACGGGACGCGCCATTCGTCCAGTGGTTGGAGCGGGTATGCCGGGAAGTTGCAGGTAGCGAGGCAGGGAGCACTCTCGGCAGCGTACGGGTCGGCAAGCTACCGGATGGGTTACAGAAAGACTGGGGTTCATTCACCGGCGGGGAGGTGTTGTGGCTGCCGCTGCGCCACCCGGATGGTAGTGTCAGCGGTTATCTCTGGCTGGATCGGGAGCAGCCCTGGAGTGAGCCCGAGCTTGTTCTATTGCAGCGGCTCGCCGAAACCTATGCCCATGCCATGACCGCCTTGTCCTGCTCCCGCCGACGCCGTTTCAGGGTGGCGCGTCGCTGGTGGCTGGTGGTTGCTGTCGTTGTGCTGGCTACGTTGAGCCTGCCGGTATCGCAAACAGCGTTGGCACCGGCAGAGGTGGTACCGCGGGAGCCGCTGGTGGTCAGTGCCCCCATTGAAGGGGTAGTGGAGGAGGTGCTTGTCGAACCGAACGAGCCGGTGAGTGCCGGTACACCGCTTTTTCGCTTTGAGGATGTGGAGCTTCGCAGCCGCCTCGAAGTGGCGCAAAAGACCCTATCGGTGGCACGCGCAGAGGCCAAGGCGGCAGCGCAAGGGGCCTTCGAGGATCGAAAAAGTAGTGCCCGCCTGGCCGTTTTGCGTACACGGGTCGCTTTACGTCAGGCAGAGCGCGATTACGCCATGGCGCTATTGGATCGGGTAACGGTGACCGCACAGCGTGACGGGGTGGTCATCTTTCGCGATCCGGATGACTGGGAGGGGCGACCGGTGTCGGTGGGTGAGCGGGTCATGTTGTTGGCAGACCCCGTGCAGGTGGAGGTACAGGCCGATCTGCCTGTAGGCGACGCCATCGCCTTGGAGAAAGGTGGGCGGGTGCGGCTGTTTCTCGATGCCGAGCCGCTACATCCGCGTGACGGTAGTGTGGCGCGGGCAAGCTATGAGGCGGAGGTTACCGAGCAGGGTATTCTTGCCTACCGGCTGACGGTCCTGCTTGCCGGAGGGGAGGCTCCGCCTCGCATCGGTCTCCAGGGTACTGCAAAGCTCTACGGTGAGGATGTCCCGTTGATCTTATATCTTTTGCGGCGCCCCATTTCCGCAGCCCGCCAGTACCTGGGGTGGTAAATGGCGGGGGATGCAAGCACACCACTGCCGCCGTTACGTGAGGACCTGGAGCTTGTCGATGAGTCGGGCTCGGCTGAGGGGGGATGGCTGATCTATGACTCGGCTCGGCACCGCTATTTCGCGGTGGAGCGTAGTGCGTTTGAGTTGTTGAGCCGTTGGTGTCATTACGACACAGCGGAGGCATTGCTACGTGCCGTGGCTAGCGAAACTCCCTGTGCAGTAACAGCCGCTGAGTTCGACTGGTTGGTGCAGTTTCTCCACCAACACAATCTCCTGCGTTGCGACAGCCCGGGAATGGGCGGTGTCTATGCCCACCAGCGCGAGCATTCGCGCAAGGCGTTCTGGCGGCAGGCTTTACACAGTTACCTCTTCTTTCGTGTTCCGCTGGTCCGACCGGATCGGTTTCTCAGTGCGACGTTACCTTATGTAACCCCCCTTTTTCGCAAGCAGGTGGCAATCGTGCTGTTGCTGCTCTCCTTGTTGGGTCTCTTTCTTGCAGCCAGACAGTGGGATGTGTTTCTCGCCACCTTTCAGGAGTTCACTTCGCTGGAGAGTATTGTCTCTTTCGCGCTGGCCCTGTTCGCCGTGAAAGTGGTGCATGAGTTGGGGCATGCCTATACAGCAAAGCGATACGGCTGCCGCATACCCACCATGGGGATCGCGTTTTTGGTGATGTGGCCGGTGCTTTACACCGATACCACCGATGCCTGGCGGGTCAGGGATCGGCGGGCAAGGCTGGCTATCGGTGCGGCGGGTATGCTGGCCGAGCTGGCCCTGGCCGGGCTGGCGACTCTGGCCTGGAGTTTTCTGCCCGACGGCCCGTTGCGCAGCGCCGCGTTTTTCATCGCCACCACCAGTTGGGTGATGACTTTGTTGGTAAATCTCAATCCCTTCATGCGTTTCGATGGTTACTATCTTTTGTCGGATCTGCTGGGAGTTAGAAACCTGCAGGAGCGTGGCTTTGCGCTCGGGCGTTGGCGCCTGCGCGAGGCGTTGTTTGGCCTGAAGGAGCCGTCGCCCGAGGTTTTGTCCCGCCGCTTGCGGCGTATCCTTATCCTCTATGCCTGGGGCACCTGGATTTATCGCTTTTTGCTGTTTCTGGGGATTGCGCTACTGGTCTACCACTTCTTTTTCAAGCTGTTGGGGGTGTTTCTCTTTGCGGTGGAGATAGGGTGGTTCATCGTGCGCCCCATCGTACTTGAGATGCGTGAGTGGTGGCGGCGTGCCGAACGCTTTCATCTGAATCGGCAGGTGGTGGTGTTGGGCCTTATCGCTCTGCTGTTGGCAGGTGTGCTGCTCTTCCCCTGGAGCAGCCGTGTCGAGGTCCCGGCGCTCTATGTGGCTGAGCGCCAGGTGACGCTGTTCCCACCGGCCCCGGCACAAATACGCGCCGTGTATGTGCAGGAAGGGCAGCAGGTGGAGGCCGGTGAGTTGCTCTTCGAGCTCCACTCACCGCAACTGCGCCATGAGATGGGGCAGGCGGGGCGACGCATTGCCATCCTGGAACACCGTATCGCCACCCAGGCCGCAAGCATCGAGCGGCTGGACAACATCGCTGTGCTGCAGCAGGAGTTGGCAGCGGAGCGTTCGGCCCTGCGCGGCTTTCGTGAGCGTAGCGAGCAGCTGCGCATTGTAGCCCCACTCAGCGGACGTGTAGTCGATCTCGATCAGACTGCCCGGGACGGGGTATGGGTTGGAGAAAGGGCGGCACTAGGTCGCATCACCCGCCCCGATCTTGCGCTTTTGCGTGGTTATCTCGAGGGTGGCGAGCAGTTGGGTAGGATTGAGTCAGGCGCCGCGGCGCGGTTCTACCCTGATGACCCGGCCCGTGCGCCGATGGAGGCTGAGGTGATCCGGATCGACTCGGTAAACCTGCGCAGCCTGGACAAACCCTACGTAGCCTCCATATACGATGGGCCTATCCCTGTGAGGGAGGGGCGTGAAGGTGCCCTTGTTCCGGAGCATTCGGTTTACCGCATCGTGTTCCGACCTAAGACAACACAGCCGGTGGATCAGGTGGTACGTGGCACAGTGTATGTTTCCGCTGATGCGCGAAGCCTCTTGCAGCGGGCGTGGAGGAGTGTGGTGGCCGTGCTGATTCGTGAAAGTGGTTTTTAGCTGCTTACTGCAGGCATAGTGATAGAGGGCTGTTACACCTCCAACGCCTTAGTGATCTCCTCAACCAGGCACTGACGCTGCTCATCCCTCTCCAAGGGTCGACACTCCCGGTCGGTGATGAAAAATATATCCTCGACCTTTTCGCCGAAGGTGGCGATCTTGGCGTTGAGCAGGCGCACTTTGCAGGCGGCCAGGGCGCGGGCGATGCGTGAGAGCAGGCCGGGGCGATCGGAGGTGATGACCTCTACTACGGTATGCTCGTTGTG
Organism: Pseudomonadota bacterium; assembly: GCA_051747405.1. Lineage (GTDB taxonomy): Bacteria > Pseudomonadota > Gammaproteobacteria > Thiohalomonadales > Thiohalomonadaceae > JAPHTQ01. Next base: position 3,558 of record JBNJGC010000093.1, on the reverse strand, counting down.
CGGGTCTTCGTGGAAGAGGACGCGGGTCTTGATGTTGAAGTGTTTGAGCTGGCGCCCCATCTGCCGGTGGACCTTTTCCGGTGTCTCTTCCGGGTGGGTGAGCAGGTGGCGGAGCATCTGTTCGATCTCCTGCAGGCGGAACTTGCCGCGGATCGGTTCACCGTCCTCCTCCAGCACCATGTAGGTGTCGAGAGTGTAGTGGTCGTGGGAGGGTATGATGCGGGCGTCGACGATATTGAGGCCGATCTGATCGAGCAGCGTGGTGGTGGTGGTGAACTGGAAGTCGCGGATCGGGGTGTAGATGAAGATCTCGGTGCCGCCCCGCTCGGTCTGTTGGCGTATCAGCACCAACGGCTCGCTGCTCTCGCCGTGCTCCACTACCGCTTTGGTGTGCCAGGCGATCTCGCTGCCCGAGTAGCGCAGGAAATAAAGTTCGTCCAGGCGTGCCCAGAACTGCTCGATCTGCGCCGGCGGCACGCGGTGCAGGCTTAGCAGTTTGCGCGCTTCGGCCTGGTGCTCGGCGATCACCTCCGCTTCCAGTACCGGGTTGGAGAGTCCCCGGCGCAGCGCCTTGTGGGTGCTGTGGTAGAGCTCGGCGAGGAGGGCGTCCTTCCAGGAGTTCCAGACGCTGGGGCTGGTGGCGCGGATGTCGGAGACGGTGAGCAGGTAGAGGTAGTCCAGATAGTCCTGCTTGCCGACCTTTTGCGCAAAGGCGTTGATCTCTTCCGGGTCGGCGATGTCCTTGCGCTGTGCGGTGGTGGACATCAGTAGGTGATTGCGTACCAGCCAGGCGACCAGATTGGTGTCCCGTTCGCTCAGGTGGTGGTGGCGGCAGAAGGTTTCGGCATCCTCGGCGCCGAGTTGGGAGTGGTCCCCGCCGCGCCCCTTGGCGATGTCGTGGAACAGGCCCGCCAGGTAGAGTAGCTCCGGTTTGGCCAGCTGCTGGATGATGCGGCTGCAGAGGGGGAACTCGTGGTGGTACTCCGGTACGGTGTAGCGGCGCAGGTTGCGTACCACGTTGAGGGTGTGTTCATCCACGGTGTAGACGTGGAAGAGGTCGTGTTGCATCTGGCCGACGACGTTGCCGAAGGCGGGGATATAGGCGGCGAGGATGCCGTAGCGGTTCATGCGGCGCAGTTCGTGGGTGATCCCCTGGGGCTGGCGCAGGAGCTCCATGAACAGGCTGCGGCAGCGCAGGTCGTTGCGAAACGTCTCATCGATAAGGTGGCTGTGTGCCCGCAGCTGGCGGATGGTGCCGGCGCGCACTCCCTTGAGTGCCGGTTGCTGGGCGAGGATGAGAAACAGCTCCAGCATGGCGAAGGGGTGGTGTTTGAAGGTGTCGCGGTGGGCCACTTCGATAAAACCGCGGCGTGACTGGAAGCGGCGGTTGATCGGGCGCGGGGTGTCGTTCTCACGCTTGTAGAGGATCTCCTCCTGGAAGTACTGCAGGAGCATCTCGTTGAGTCGCTCCAGCTCCATCACGGTGCGGTAGTAGCTCTTCATGAACTGCTCCACCGCCAGGCGCTTGCCGTCGTCGTGAAAGCCGAAGAGCTTGGCCAGGGTCCGCTGATGGTCGAACAGCAGGCGGTCTTCACGCCGCCCGGCCAGCGTATGTAGGCCGTACCGGACCCGCCAAAGAAAGCTCTGTCCCTGGGCCAGGGTGTGGTACTCCTCGCTTGTGAGAAAACCGTGCTCAACCAGGTCGGAGAGGGTGTCGGCGCCGAAGTGGCGCTTGGCCACCCAGCCGATCATCTGGATATCCCGCAGCCCGCCGGGCCCCTCCTTGATGTTGGGTTCGAGATTGAAAGCGGTGTCGTGGTATTTGTGGTGGCGTTCGATCTGCTCTTGCCATTTGGCGCGAAAGAACTCGCGACCGGGCCAGATGTGGTGCTGGTCGGTCTGCTCGCGCATCTGTGCGAACAGTTCGTGCGGTCCGCTGAGCAGGCGCGCCTCCATGAGGTTGGTGGCGACGGTGATATCGGCGCGCCCCTGTTCGACGCAATCACGCACGGAGCGGACGCTGTGGCCGACCTCCAGCCCCAGATCCCAGAGGAAGAGCAAAAAGCGCTCCAGTGCGGGGGCGTGTGCCTCCAGCCTCTGCTCTTCGGCCAGCAGCATGATGTCGATATCGGAGTGGGGGTGGAGTTCGCCGCGACCGTAGCCGCCCACCGCCACCAGTGCCACCTGCCGATCAGCATCGCTGGCGTGCAGTTGCCAGGCCTGGCGTAGTAGCTGGTCGATGAGCCGGGCGCGGTGAACCACCAGTGAGGTGACCGGCTCGTTGTTGCGGAAGCGGTACTCGAGGGCAGCGTCCGCCTGCTTGAGGGTGTCACGGAACAGCGCCAGCGGCTCGGCACCGGCGCGCAGGCTGGCTTCGAAGTGTGCCGGGTCGGGCAGGGTGGAGGAGGGGTCCATAGGGTGGCTTCAGAGGACCTCGTCGCGGCGACGCGTGAGCACCTCGTGCCCGCTATCGGTAACCAGGATGGTGTGCTCCCACTGGGCGGAGAGGCTGCGATCCTTGGTGATGACGGTCCAGCCGTCGCGCATCAGGGTGACATTGCGCTTGCCGGCGTTGACCATCGGCTCGATGGTGAAGGTCATCCCCGGTTTGAGCTCCAGGCCGCTGCCGGGCTGGCCGTAGTGCAGCACCTGCGGCTCCTCGTGGAACTCGCGACCGATGCCATGACCACAGTATTCGCGCACGATCGAGTAGTTATTCGATTCGGCGTGGCGCTGGATGGCGTGGCCGATATCCCCCAGGTGGATGCCGGGTTTGACCCTGTCGATACCCACCAGCAGACACTCCCGCGCCACCTCCACCAGACGTTTGGCCTTGATGGTCGGCTCGCCGACGAAGAACATCTTGCTGGTATCGCCGTGGTAGCCGTCCTTGATCACGGTGATGTCGATGTTGACCACATCCCCCTTCTTCAGCTTCTTCTCCGCCGGGATACCGTGACAGACCACATGGTTGATGGAGGTACAGATCGACTTGGGAAAGCCGTGGTAGTTGAGTGGCGCGGGGATCGCCTGCTGCTCGTTGACGATGTAGTCGTGACAGAGGCGGTCGAGCTCTTCGGTGGTGATGCCGGGCTGGACGTGTGGTGCGATCATCTCCAGCACCTGGGCGGCCAGGCGACCGGCCACGCGCATCTTTTCAATCTCTTCGGCTGTCTTGATGGTTACGCTCATCTGTTTGATATTCCTGAGTTTGTTTGCCGTTGGCCGGGGTCACCCACGATACCACAGTGCGGCTAGTGTACGGTACTGCACTGGTCGCCACTCTCAGCGTCGGGGAGGGCGGCGCCACCTCAGGGTGAGCGCATACTTATGATTTACGGTACGCCGTGAATCCCTCCCTGGAGGCTCGACTGCCGCGTCCTTGCGGCAGACGACCGTAAATCAAGGGCTTACACCAGCGATGACAAAGTATGCGGTTGCCCTGGGTCGTTGTTGAGCAAGGGCGCTTATGGTATAAAGGGCGGCTTTGATAGGCAAACCCCAAATCGGCCCGTAGCGGATGGTCCGCCGGGGCCGAAATCCACACATGTGCTGAAG
>JBNJGC010000092.1:3281-10316 GCA_051747405.1 Pseudomonadota bacterium | reverse complement strand
ACCGGATTAGGTGGCGATAACAGGAGTTAAGACAATGACGACGATGACTCGTGAAGAGACCGAGGCGCTCATCCAGGAAGTGCTCGAGGTCTATCCCGATAAGGCGAAGGAAGATCGCGCCAAGCATCTGACTGCCAATGACCCGAGTGTTGAGCAATCTAAAAAGTGTATTACATCCAATCGTAAATCCCTGCCAGGAACCATGACGATCCGTGGCTGCGCCTACGCCGGATCCAAGGGTGTCGTGTGGGGACCGATCAAGGACATGATCCACATTTCCCATGGTCCGGTTGGATGCGGTCAATACTCCCGTGCCGGTCGCCGTAACTACTACGTTGGTACTACCGGCGTAAACACCTTCGGCACCATGAACTTCACCTCGGACTTTCAGGAGAAGGATATTGTATTCGGCGGCGACAAGAAGCTGTCCAAGCTGATCGAGGAAGTGGAGACCCTGTTTCCGCTGAATAAGGGCATATCCGTACAGTCCGAGTGTCCTATCGGTCTTATCGGTGACGATATCGAGGCGGTGTCCAAAAAGGCGTCCGGTGAGCTCGACAAGCCGGTCGTGCCGGTTCGCTGCGAGGGGTTCCGCGGTGTCTCCCAGTCGCTGGGTCACCACATTGCCAACGATGCCATCCGAGACCATATGCTCGACAAGCCTCAGCAGGAGGCCGGTCCTTACGATGTGGCGGTCCTGGGTGACTACAACATCGGCGGCGATGCCTGGGCATCGCGCACGATCCTTGAAGAGATGGGGTTGAATGTCGTGGCCCAGTGGTCTGGTGACGGCACCGTTGCAGAGATGGAGCGGACACCCTCGGTCAAGCTCAATCTTCTGCATTGTTACCGCTCTATGAACTACATCTCCCGCCATATGGAGGAGAAGTTCGGGATTCCGTGGATAGAGTACAACTTTTTCGGACCGAGCAAGATTGAGGAGTCTCTGCGAAATATCGCCGCTCACTTCGATGAGACCATTCAGGCCAATGCCGAGAAGGTCATCGAGAAGTATAAACCACTGATGCAGGAGGTCATCGATAAGTACAAGCCCCGCCTGGAAGGCAAAAAGGTAATGCTGTATGTCGGCGGCCTGCGCCCGAGACACGTTATCGGTGCCTATGAGGATCTGGGCATGGAAGTGGTGGGAACCGGCTATGAGTTCGGTCATAACGACGACTATGACCGAACCACCAAGGAGATGGGTAACGCCACTCTGATCTATGACGATGTGACCGGTTACGAGTTCGAGGAGTTTGTCAAGAAGATCAAGCCCGACCTCATCGGCTCCGGCATCAAGGAGAAGTACATCTTCCAGAAAATGGGGATTCCCTTCCGTCAGATGCACAGCTGGGACTATTCCGGGCCCTACCACGGCTATGACGGCTTCGCCATCTTTGCCCGTGACATGGATATGACCCTCAACAACCCCTGCTGGGGGAAGTTGAAGGCGCCGTGGAAAGCGAGCGAAGAGAGCGACGCAGACAGCGCCGCAGCGTAAACCACTGTTTAACCGCAAAGGCACAAAGGTCGCCAAGTATTACCCTGCGCGATGTGCATGGATGCACAAGTACCGCGGAGACAGGATGTCCTGAAGCGGTGCGATGTACATGGATGCACAAGTACCGCGGAGACAGGATGTCCTGAAGCGGTGCGATGTGCATGGATGCACAAGTACCGCGGAGACAGGATGTCCTGAAGCGGTGCGATGTGCATGGATGCACAAGTACCGCGGAGACAGGATGTCCTGAAGCGGTGCGATGTGCATGGATGCACAAGTACCGCGGAGACAGGATGTCATAGAGCGGTGCCTTTGCGGTGAATTTGTTTTCCTTTACAGCCGTCGTCCACGGATTAGTGGCGCGGCAGGAGAAAAGTCATGCCTCAGTCAGTTGAAAAAGTAAAGCCGTGTTACCCGCTGTTTCGCGAGGAGGAGTACAAAGATAACCTCAAGAACAAGCAGGATAAATATGAAAACAAAGTGCCACAGGATGAGATCGATAAGACCTTCCAGTGGACCACTACCGAAGAGTACCAGGAGCTGAACTTCAACCGCGAAGCTCTGACCGTCAATCCCGCCAAGGCTTGCCAGCCTCTGGGAGCCGTACTGTGCTCACTGGGTTTTGAGAAGACTCTGCCCTATGTGCATGGTTCTCAGGGTTGTGTCGCCTATTTCCGCACCTATTTCAACCGCCATTTCAAGGAGCCGATTGCCTGTGTTTCCGACTCCATGACCGAGGATGCAGCCGTCTTCGGTGGCCAGAAGAACATGTTCGCCGGTCTGGAGAACGCCAAGGCGCTGTACAAGCCGGAGATGATCGCCGTCTCCACCACTTGTATGGCAGAGGTTATCGGTGACGACCTGAACGCCTTCATCGGCAACGCCAAGAAAGAGGGCAGCGTACCGCAGGAGTTCCCGACTCCGTTTGCGCATACCCCGAGCTTCGTGGGCTCTCATACCACCGGCTGGGACAACATGTTCGAAGGTATCGCCCGCTACTTCACCCTCAACTACATGGAGGGTAAAGAGGTCGGCAGCAACGGTAAGATCAATATCGTACCGGGCTTTGAGACCTACCTGGGGAACTATCGCGTCATCAAGCGCATGATGGAGGAGATGGGCGTCGCATACAGCCTCCTCTCCGATCCGTCCGAGGTATTAGATACCCCGGCCGATGGTAGCTACCGCATGTATGAGGGTGGCACATCGCAGGAGGAGATGGCCGATGCACCCAATGCCAAGGATACCCTCTTCCTGCAGCAGTGGCAGTCGGTCAAGTCGATGAAACTGACCAAGAATACCTGGAAGCACGACTCCCCGAAGATCGATATCCCAATGGGACTGGGCGGTACTGATGCCTTCCTGATGAAGGTGGCCGAACTTGCCGGCAAGGAGATTCCTGCCAGCCTGGAGCTCGAGCGTGGGCGCCTGGTCGACATGATGCAGGATTCGCACACCTGGCTGCACGGCAAAAAGATCGCCCTGTACGGTGACCCCGACTTTGTCATGGGCATGACAGCGTTCCTGCTGGAGCTGGGTATTGAGCCGACTGACGTGCTCGCCAATAACGCCAATAAGCGCTGGGGTAAGGCGATGAGAAAGATGCTGGAGGCCTCACCGTACGGCCAGGAGACCAACGTCCACGTCAGCAAGGACCTGTGGCACTTCCGTTCACTGATGTTTACCAATAAGCCGGACTTCATGATCGGCAACAGTTACGGCAAGTTCATTCAGCGCGACACTTTGTATAAGGGTAAGGAGTTTGAGGTGCCGTTGATTCGTCTCGGCTTCCCGATCTTCGACCGCCACCACATGCACCGCGCCACCACCATGGGATACGAGGGGGCCATGCAGATCCTCACCACGTTGGTGAACGCTGTGCTGGAGCGTCTTGACGAAGAGACCCGTGGCATGGGCACCACTGACTTTAACTACGACCTGGTTCGCTAGTCGTCATTTAGCCGCAGAGGGCACAGAGATCGTTCGGTTTTCATTTTGTTCTTCGTGTCCTCTGTGTGCTCTGTGGCAAATTTTGAGGGTGAATACCTATGCCAAGTGTAATGATTCGTCAGACCGAGAGCGGAGACCTCTCCTTCTACGTCGCTAAAAAAGACCTGGAAGAGACCGTGTCTTCTCTCGAATTCGACAGCCCGGAGAAGTGGGGTGGTGAAGTGGTGTTGGCCGATGGTTCCAAGTTCTATCTGGAGCCCAAGGAGCCGGCGCCAAAGCTGCCCATTACGCTTCGTGCCAAGCGTCTGTAGTGAGATTAGCGTAAGCGATTTGTTGGAGGAAACCATCATGGCTATGTATATCGTTGAAGAAGAGTGCACCTCATGCGGTGACTGTCTGCCTGTATGCCCGATGGGGGCAGTGCTCAAAAAGAAGGGTTTGTACGTTATCGATCAGGATGCGTGCACCGAGTGTGAGGGTGAGTTCGATATGCCTCAGTGTGAGGATGTCTGCCCTGTCCCCGACTGTGTTTTGCCAGCGTGATGAGTATGAGCGGGAAAATCATCTCTCGCGATGTGGCACTCCGGATCGGTCTGGCAGCCAGGGTCTTGCCCGACATAGAATCGGCTCAGCTGATGCAAGTGTTGGTTAGGGCTCTCGGTCTGCCTCTGTCCGAGGAGAAGCTAAGCCGCATAACGGTTCGCGAACTTCAGGATTCCGCCGACGGTCTTTTCGATCAGACCTCGTTGCCGGCAATCAAGCATGCCCTTGACTGCCTATGGGGAAAGGATGTGGTGGAGGTCAGTGATGAGGATCTGCCTCAGCCGGCCCTCTATCAGGAGGGCGATATGCCCGGCTCCATTCGGGTTGCGGTAGCGTCCAATAATGGTGAGAGATTGGACGGCCACTTCGGCTCGTGTGCCAGGTTTCTCATCTATCAGGTGTCGCCGCAGGAGTGTCGTTTGATCGAGATCGCCTCGATGGCCGCCTCGCCCCACAAGAGTGATGACAAGAACGCCTATCGTGCCGCGCAGATCAGGGATTGTGATCTCCTCTATGTGGTCTCCATCGGTGGACCTGCCGCTGCCAAGGTGGTCAAGCAGGATATCCATCCGATTAAGTTTCCCAATGGCGGGGAGGCCCGAGCGGCTATGGAGGAGTTACAGCATATCCTCTCGTTAAACCCACCGCCATGGTTAGCCAAGGTGATGGGGAAGGCTGCAGAAGAGCGAATCTGCTTCGACCGCGAAGAGGAGAGGGTGGAGTGATCATCAATCAAGAGCTTGTCAGTACCGTTGCCAGGATGGCGGCGGACAAGAGCATCGATGATCTTCTCAAGCAGGAGCTCAAACGGCACTTCCCGGGAGTACGCTTCACACTCTGTAGTGAGGACGATATTCACGCTGGGAGCCCCGTATACAGCTGCGATGCCTTCGAGATCTACCTGGTCGGCAGCAGCGACAGCTGCCTGACCCTTACCAACGACTTTTCCCTCGCAACAGGCGTTGTGATCGCCGAGGTTCTTGCCGACGAGTAGGGGAGTGTCGCCACGGCGTATTGTCATGAAGCAACAGGGATGAGTGGCATATGTGGAGGCGATTGTCGTGAATGCGACAAATATTTTTAGGCCGGAGTCCCATAAAATCAATGCGATAGGGCGTGGCACGCCGGTTGCAACGGTTGTGCATACCCATCATTCAACAATAGGTGTCGCCATGCAGCCAAAAGATATCGCCGCACTACTGGATGAGCCGGCCTGTGCCCACAACAGCAAGGAGAAGTCGGGTTGTGCCAAACCCAAGCCGGGGGCGACGGCGGGCGGCTGTGCCTTCGATGGCGCGCAGATCGCCCTGCTGCCCATTGCCGATGTGGCGCATATCGTCCATGGTCCTATCGCCTGTGCCGGCTCCTCCTGGGATAATCGTGGTACCCGCTCCTCAGGGCCGACCATGTACAAGGTGGGTATGACTACCGACCTTACCGAGCAGGACGTGATCATGGGGCGTGGCGAGAAGCGCCTGTTCCACTCCATCAAGCAGGCCATCGACAGTTACTCCCCCAACGCCGTCTTTGTCTACAACACCTGCGTCCCGGCGCTCATCGGTGACGATGTGGAGGCGGTGTGCAAGGCGGCCACCGAGAAGTGGGGCGTACCGGTAGTGCCGGTGGACGGCGCCGGTTTCTACGGCACCAAGAACCTGGGTAACCGCATCGCCGGTGAGGCGATGGTCAAGTATGTCATCGGTACACGCGAGCCGGACCCGCTACCGCCTGCGGCGCTGGAGCGCGATCACCCTGTTCACGATATCGCCCTTATCGGTGAATACAATATTGCCGGTGAGCTCTGGCACGTCACCCCGTTGTTCGATGAGCTGGGGCTGCGTGTGTTGGGTACACTTTCGGGGGACTCGCGTTTTCGCGAGATCCAGACCATGCACCGCAGCCAGGCCAATATGATGGTCTGCTCCAAGGCGATGATTAACGTCGCACGCAAATTGCAGGAGAACTACAAGACTCCCTGGTTCGAGGGCAGCTTCTACGGTGTGCGCGACACCTCCCAGGCGCTACGCGATTTTGCTCGGCTGATCGGTGACGGCGATCTCGCTAACCGCACCGAGGCGCTCATCAAGCGCGAGGAGTTGCGTATCGACGCGCTGCTTGCGCCCTGGCGTGAACGTCTGCGCGGCAAGCGGGCACTGCTCTATACCGGCGGAGTGAAGTCCTGGTCGGTCATCTCTGCGCTGCAGGATCTAGGCATAGAGGTGGTCGCCACCGGCACCAAAAAGTCCACCGAAGAGGACAAGGCGCGCATCCGCGATCTGATGGGCGAGGAGGCGCGCATGATCGAGGACGGCAGTCCGCGGGCGCTGCTCGATACCGTCTACGACTACCAGGTCGATGTGCTCATCGCCGGCGGGCGAAACATGTACACCGCGCTCAAGGCGCGCATTCCCTTCCTCGATATCAACCAGGAGCGTGAGTTCGGCTACGCCGGATATGAAGGTATGTTGGCGCTGGCGCATCAGCTGGCACTGACCATCGAAAACCCGGTATGGGAGTCGGTGCGTCGTCCCGCCCCCTGGACCGCGACTGAGGAGACGCGCTGATATGGCCGAGATTATCAAACGCAACAAGGCCCTGTCGGTCAATCCGCTCAAGACCTCTCAGCCGCTGGGTGCCTCGCTCGCCTTCCTCGGTCTAAACCGGGCCATTCCGATGCTGCACGGCTCTCAGGGCTGTACCGCTTTCGCCAAAGTGATGTTCGTGCGCCATTTCCGTGAGCCGATCCCGCTACAGACCACGGCGATGGAGCAGGTCAGCACCGTCATGGGGGCCGATGAGAATATCATCGAAGGCCTGAAGACCCTTTGCGAGAAGAGCAGCCCGGAGGTGATCGGCCTGGTGACTACTGGACTTTCAGAGACTCAGGGCAGCGATATCGGGCACGCCGTTAAAGCGTTCCGCCGGCAGTATCCACAATTCTCCAAGACCTTCGTGATTCCGGTTAATACCCCCGACTACGTCTCCAGCCTGGAGGGCGGGTACGCCGCCGCGCTAATGGGCATGATCGATGAGATGATCCC
>JBNJGC010000092.1:0-3181 GCA_051747405.1 Pseudomonadota bacterium | reverse complement strand
CAAGACCTTCGTGATTCCGGTTAATACCCCCGACTACGTCTCCAGCCTGGAGGGCGGGTACGCCGCCGCGCTAATGGGCATGATCGATGAGATGATCCCGACAGCAGAGGAGGCGGGTACGGTGCCCGGTCGTCGTCGCCGTCAGCTCAACATACTGCCCGGCTCTGCCATGACACCCGGTGACATTGAGACACTCAAGGAGCTCTGCGAGGCCTTCGAGCTGCAACCGCTGGTACTGCCCGATATCTCTGACTCTCTGGATGGTCACCTGACACAGAGCGATACCCAGCCACTGACCATCGGCGGCACACCTGCCGCTGAGGCGGCGTTGATGGGTGATTCCGTTGCTACCCTGGTGTTCGGGCCGTCACTGGGCAAGGCGGCGGAGCGTCTCAAGGAGAAGACCGGAGTGCCGGACTACCGCTACGACAGCCTGCTCGGCTTGGACGCCGTTGACCCGCTCATTCATACCCTGAGTCAAATTGCCGAGCGCCCGGTGCCGCCGAAACTCGAGCGTCAGCGCGCCCAGTTGCAGGACGCCATGGTGGACTGCCACTTCATGCTGGGTCTGCGAAAGGCCGCCATCGCCGGTGAACCGGATGAGCTGTTGGCCATGACCACCCTGCTGCAGGGCGTGGGTATCGAAGTGGTCGCGGCAGTCAGCAGTACCCGTGGTCCCGCACTGGAGAGGCTGCCGCTTGAGAGCGTCAAGATCGGCGATCTGGAGGACCTGGAGAGTATGGCGTCGGCGCAGGGAGCGGAGTTGATACTCGGCAACTCCCACACGGTCGCGACTGCCGAACGGTTAGGGCTACCGCTGCTTCGCATGGGCTTTCCACAATTCGATCTTGTAGGGGGCTACCAGCGTGTCTGGATAGGCTATCGCGGTACGCGTCAGGCGCTTTTTGATCTGGCCAACCTGATGCTGGAGCATCATGCAGAGCATGAGATCAAACCGCACCGTTCGCCGTTATCGCAAAAATTCGATCAACGACGAGGAGCTTAGGATGGCATTGCAACGTCAGTTGACGCTGCTCCGGCCTGAGAGTGAGAAGGGGGCTGAGCCGGACAGCGGCGAGTTAAGGGTGGCCTTTGCCAGCTCCGATCTAAAGCGGGTGGATCAGCACTTCGGCTCCGCCGAGCGCTTTGCCATCTATGCGGTGCGGGCGAAGGAGATCGCTCTGGTCGAGGTATTCGAATTCGGCAGCCACTCCCAGGATGGCAACGAAAAGAAACTGCTTGAGAAATTTGTCGCCCTGGATGGGGTTCTGGCCGTCTACTGTCTTGCGGTCGGACCATCGGCGGTCCGACAGCTCATTAGCCTCGGAATTCAGCCCATAAAGGTTAACTACGGCAGCCCCATCAATGCCCTTTTGCGGGCGCTGCAAAATGACTTTAACGATGGGGCGAGGGGGTGGTTGTCCCGCGCGCTTGCCCTGGGTGAAGAGAAGAGCGAGACACGGTTCGATGAAATGGAAGAGGAGGGCTGGAGTGACTAGCCCGATGCGTACAGCCTGAGAATCAATATCATGCGAAATAGAGGAGCGAGTAATGAGTGAGCTGGTTGTGGATCTGAACGATCCGGTTCTGGAAACCGATTTTATGCAGGAGATGGTCAAGCAGATGCGCGCCATCGATACCTACGACACCTTCGACGGCATGGGTGACGGCGAGATCCTCGACCCCTTCGTCATGACCAAAGAGCGCAAACGCGAGATCCCCGTCATCGGCGATCCGGATGAGATTGTCATTGCCCGTATCAAGGCCTACTACAACGCCATCGCCACCCTGATCGAAAAGGAGTGCGGCAAGATGGCGGTGCCGCTGGTCAGCCTGACCCATGAGGGGTTCGGGCGGGTGCTGATTACCGTCGGCAAACTGGTGGTGCTGGACCGTTCACTGCGCGACGTGCACCGCTTCGGTTTCGCCAGCCTCTCCAAGATGAAGGATGAGGCGGACAAGGTACTTTCGGTCGCCCTGGAGCTGGTGGGCGAGCACTCGAAAGTCGCCGGAATGTAGTTGCGGGAGGGTAGAACGATGAGTGAGGAAGAGCTTAAGGCGCTGGAGAAGAAGGTCAAGAGGCTGAAACGCCGTGCCACCGAGTGGGCCGCTAAGGTTCACGATCTGGTCGAGGAGCGCATCCCGGCCGATTATCGCGAGCTGCCGGATCTGGCCCAGTCCACCGTCGAGGCCTGCCAGGCTTGGGAAGAGGCCAACAACGAGCTCAAGGCGGCGAAGGGCTGACCGCAAAGGGCGCAAAGTGCGCAAAGAAATTCCCACTCATCATCCTGCTGCAGTTGGGTAGTTGGGTAAGTCATGGGGAGGCGAATACTTCCCGTTTTACTTTGCGACCTTAGCGCCTTTGCGGTGAAAGGTTAATGATCATTTGAGGAAAAAAAAGATGAGTGACGTGATTACCGGCCTGACCCGTGGCGGTGAGAGCTGGACGCCCCAGTTCATCATCGAGCTGAATCAGGCCAACTGCATCGGCTGCGGTCGCTGCTTCAAGGTCTGCCCCCGTAGTGTGTTCGATCTGGTCGAGCGGGAGATGGACGACGACGACGATGATGACGATTTTGATGACGACACCTCCATGGTGATGGCGATCGCCGACGCCATGGACTGCATCGGTTGTATGGCCTGCTCCAGGGTCTGTCCCAAGAACTGCCACAGCCATGAAACGGCAGCTGCATAAAGGAGAACGACATGGCCAAACCCGAAAGACACGTGTTCGTCTGCACCCAGGCACGCCCACCCGGTCACCCCCGCGGATCCTGCAGCGAGAAAGGCTGTCAGGCCGTCGGCGAGGCGCTGTGGTCCGAGATGGAAAAGAGCAATCTTTTCGGTCGGATCGCCGTTACTACGAGTGGCTGTTTGGGTCCTTGCGACATCGGACCGAATCTACTGATCTACCCCGAAGGGGTGATGTATACAGGGGTAACCAAGGAGGATGTGCCCGAGATCATCGGGTCACACCTGCTTGGTGGTAAGCCGGTGGAGCATCTGCTTGCCCCCGATGACGTCTGGAGCTAATCATTCATGGCGCGACACAAGGAGATCTACGACCTGCTGCTCGACTATGCCAGGCTCGATGCCGAGATCGAGCAGTTGGTACTCGGACTGCACTGGACCTTTTGTCGTGCCAACGGCGTCGGGCTTTCGCGTACCGCCCCCGGTACGG
>JBNJGC010000091.1:0-10410 GCA_051747405.1 Pseudomonadota bacterium | reverse complement strand
TGGGCTGCACCGGAGTAGGCAAATGGCAGAAGAGAAAAGAGAGTGGATTTCGGCACTGGCCGATGGCGAACTCAGCGGTACCAGGCTGGGTGAGACCCTCAAGCAGCTAAGCACTGAGCGTTCGCTGCAGCAGAGCTGGAGCCGCTACCACCTGATCAGAGACACCCTGCACAGTAACCTGGAAGCGGAGCTCGACACCCGTCTGTCCGAGCGGATCTCAGCCGCGCTGGAGCGGGAGCCGGTGCTGCTTGCGCCGCAGCGTCAACGGCGTTCCTGGTTGCGCCATGCCGCTGGCATTGCCGTTGCCGCTTCGGTGACCGGTGTGGCGGTGCTGGGTGTGCAGCAGCTCAACCGGGAGCAGGGCGCCGCGCCGCCGCAGATGGCTGAGGTGATGCAGCCGAACAATGTGGTGCGCCTGGACAGTGCAGAGGGTGCGGCGACAGAACCGAACAAGCAGGACAGACGCAATCTGGCCCCCTACCTGGTCAACCACAGCGAGTACGCCTTGAGCTCGGGGATGCATGGTATGCTCCCGTATGCGCGTGTCGTCGGACATGGGGGTGGTAAGTAGTATGCGGCCTTGGCGAGGGTGTGGCTGGCTCGTTTCACTGGTACTGCTCACGGGCAGTGTCCAGGCGGCGGATGATGCCGCCGCCTTGCTGGAGCGCATGGTCCGCTCCGCCCACCAGCTCAACTATAGCGGCACCTTCGTCTACGAACAGGGTGGTGCGCTGCAGAGCATGAGGATCATCCACGCTGCCAGCGAGCAGGGCGAGCGGGAGCGTCTTGTCTCCCTCAGTGGTCCCAGCAGAGAGGTGGTGCGCAGTCGCGAGCGGGTCACCTGTATCCTGCCCGAGGATGATCACATTGTAGTGGAGAATGCCCGGGCGAAGCGCCCATTCTCCTTTCAGCTTCCCACGGATCTGGAGCCGCTGCGCCGCTACTACCGCATCGCGCTGGATGGGGAGGAGCGTATCGCCGGAATGGAGGCGAAGAAGGTGGTGATCGCCCCGCGGGATGAATTCCGCTACGGTCAGAACTTCTGGTTGGCCAGTGATACCGGTCTACTGCTGCGTGCCGAAGTGGTCAATGAGCAGGGCCGGGTGATCGAGCAGGTGATGTTTACCTCCCTGGAGGTGCATGATGCGATCCCGAAGGAGCTGCTTGAGCCGCAGGTGAACGAGCGCGATCAGGTGGTCGAGCTGGACCGTCACACCACACCGGCCAGCAGTGAGGGCCTGCCTCAGTGGCAGGTGGCGGAGTTGCCGCCCGGCTTTACCCTGCACCTGCAACGTAACCACTATCTTCCCGGAAAGCGCTTTCCGGTGGAGCACCATGTTTACAACGACGGCCTCGCCTCGGTCTCCGTGTTCATCGAAAAGCGGTCCGAGGACGATAACGCCTTCTCCGGCCCTTCGGCCATGGGAGGCGTGAATGCCTACGGTCGGATGTTGGATGATCACTCGGTGACGGTGGTCGGTGAGGTGCCGCCGGTGACCGTGCAGCACATCGCCGAGTCGCTGGGGCGGGCTGAGCGGTGATCGAGCAGAGCGCACACGTCGTGGCGCTGGAGGGCGAGTTTGCCTGGGTCGAGACCGAGCGCCAGAGCAGCTGCAGCAGTTGTGCCACCAAGGGGTGCGGTACCGGTGCCCTGAGTAAGGTGCTGGGGGCACGACGACAGCGCCTGCGCGTGGCGAATCCGGTCGGCGCGAAAACCGGTGACACGGTGGTGCTGGGTATCCGTGAAGAGGCCCTGCTGCAGGGATCGCTGATGGTCTATATTCTGCCGCTGATCCTCATGCTCGCCGGCGGTCTGTTGGGCGAGATGCTGGCCCCGCAGTGGTTGCTTCCAGCGGAGGGGATGAGTCTCTTTTTCGGCGGGCTGGGGCTGTTGTTGGGCTTCATACTGCTGCGCCGTTTCAACCGGCGGGCGGAGCAGGATCCGCGCTTCAACGCCGTTATCCTGCGCAAAGAGACGCCGTTGGGTACGGTGAAACCCATTTCCATGAATCTGTAAAACATCAAGAGGGATGCAATACGCGATGACCTCAATAAAAGCTCTCCATACACTCAAGTGGTTCGCACTGCTGGCGCTCTTTCTCTCTCCATTGACGCAGGCGCGGGATCTGCCCGAGTTTACCCGCCTGGTCGAGCGATACAGCCCTGCGGTGGTCAACATCAGTACCACGCAGAAGCAGTCGGGTGGCCCCGCACTGCCAAAGGGGTTGGAGATCCCGGACCTGCCCGAAGGGGGGCCGTGGGACGATCTGCTACGCCGCTTCTTCGGTGAGCAGGGGGAGGGGATGCCCCAAGAGCGTGAGTCCCGTTCGCTCGGCTCCGGCTTTGTCATCGATAGCCGCGAAGGCTATATCCTGACCAATAACCATGTGGTCGAGGGGGCCGAGGAGATTGTGGTACGCCTGAGCGACCGCCGCGAATTGATCGCGGAACTGGTAGGCGCCGATCCGCGAAGCGACATCGCACTGCTGCAGGTGGATGCCGCTGAGCTGCCTTCGGTCAAGCTGGGCAGCAGTGCCGATCTCAAGGTCGGTGAGTGGGTGATGGCCATCGGCTCCCCCTTCGGTTTCGATCACTCGGTCTCCGCCGGTGTGGTCAGCGCCCTGGGACGTAACCTGCCGAGCGAGAACTATGTCCCCTTCATTCAGACCGACGTGGCCATCAATCCCGGAAACTCCGGTGGTCCACTGTTCAACCTCAATGGCGAGGTGGTGGGGATCAACTCCCAAATATACAGTCGCACCGGCGGTTTCATGGGGCTCTCCTTTGCCATCCCCATCGACATGGCGATGGATGTGGTCAGCCAGATCAGGGATCAGGGCTATGTCTCGCGCGGCTGGCTGGGTGTGCTGATTCAGGATGTGACTCGCGATCTGGCCGAGTCGTTTGACATGAAACGCCCCCATGGGGCCCTGGTGGCTCAGGTGCTGGATGACTCTCCGGCGCTGGAGGCAGGGCTTGAGGTGGGTGATGTCATCATCGAGTTCAATGGCGAAGAGGTGGACTACTCCTCCGACCTGCCGCCGATGGTGGGGCGCACACGCGCCGGTAGTCAGGCCAAGATTAAGGTGTTACGCAATGGCAAGGTGCGCACCCTGAAGGTGAGGATCGGCGAGCTGCCCGATGATGATGAGGTGCAGCAGGCCCGCACTGAGCCCAAGGCGATGGAGACAGACCGTCTCGGTCTGCGCGTTACCAACCTCAGCGAGGCCCAGCGCAAGAAGCTGGAGATCCGCAGTGGTGGGGTGATCGTAGAGCAGGTCGAAGAGGGCGCCGCGGCTGATGCCGGGATCAGTCGGGGTGATGTGATCGCCAAGGTCAATAACCAGCAGGTGGCGAACGCACAGCATTTTGCCGAGCTGGTGGCAGGGTTGCCGGCGGGCCGATCCGTGCCGGTGCTGGTGATCCGTCGCAGTGGCCCGCTCTTCCTCGCGCTGCGGGTTCCGGAGGATTGAGCCGGCGCCTTACCCTCTATGGCCGGTTGGAGTGCTCCTTGTGCGAGGCGATGCACAGGGAGCTCCTCGCCGTGGCACCGCGCCTGGGCTTCGAGGTGGTCTGGGTCGATGTGGATGGTGACCCGTGGTCGCTGCAGCGCTACGGCCATCTGGTGCCTGTGTTGTGCGATGACAAGGGGGAGGCGATCTGTCACTATTTCCTGGATCTCGACGCACTTGAAAACTATTTCGCAACGCCTTGATTTGCGGTACAATTCCCTGCTTACTATTATTCGTGTCACGCAGTGGGGCTGGGTGCTGAACCGGTTCGCTTTGACGCTGTGTATGATGACCGCAACAGGCAAAAGGATAGATAGAACCACGTGACCGATCTGCAGCACATCCGTAACTTCTCCATCATCGCCCATATCGACCACGGCAAATCCACTATCTCAGACCGATTGATCCAGGTCTGCGGCGGTCTGACTGATCGTGAAATGAACGAACAGGTTCTCGACTCCATGGATCTGGAGCGGGAGCGGGGTATCACCATCAAGGCGCAGAGTGTCTCATTGCACTACAAGGCGCGCGATGGAGAGACCTACCTGCTCAACTTCATCGATACCCCCGGCCATGTGGACTTCTCCTATGAGGTCTCACGCTCCCTCTCCGCCTGCGAGGGGGCGCTGCTGGTGGTGGACGCCTCGCAGGGGGTGGAGGCCCAGACCGTTGCCAACTGCTATACCGCCATTGAGCAGGATCTTGAGGTGCTGCCGGTGCTGAACAAGATTGATCTCCCCTCCGCCGAACCCGAAAGGGTGGTGCATGAGATTGAAGAGATCATCGGCATCGCGGCCGATGAGGCGATCCATGTCAGCGCCAAGACCGGGGTCGGTATTGATGACCTGCTTGAGGATCTGGTCAAGCGCATTCCGCCGCCCCAGGGGGATCATAACGCCCCGCTTCAGGCACTGATCATCGACTCCTGGTTCGACAACTACCTCGGTGTGGTCTGCCTGGTGCGGATCAAAAACGGTAGTATCAAACCGAAACAGAAGTTCACCGTGATGTCCACCGGGCGAAGCCACCAGGTGGACCGGGTAGGGATCTTCTCGCCCAAGATGAAGGATCTTAATGTGCTCGACACCGGTGATGTGGGCTACCTGATCTCCGGCATCAAGGACATCGATGGCGCCCCTGTGGGCGACACTCTGACCCTGACGGATAACCCTGCCCCGGAGGCCCTTCCCGGCTTTCAGCCGGCGCAGCCGCGGGTTTTTGCCGGTCTCTTCCCGGTTAGCAGTGACGACTACGAGGGGCTGCGTGATGCGCTCTCCAAGCTACGCCTCAACGACGCCTCGCTGTTTTACGAGCCGGAGGTGTCTCAGGCCCTCGGGTTTGGTTTCCGCTGCGGTTTTCTCGGGATGCTGCATATGGAGATCATCCAGGAGCGACTCGAGCGCGAATATGACCTCGAGCTGATCACCACCGCACCCACAGTGGTTTATGAGGTGATCACCACCAAGGGTGAAACCCTCATGGTCGACAACCCCTCAAAGCTGCCGCCGCGCAATGAGATCGAGGAGATCCGCGAGCCGATTATTCGCGCCTCGATCTTGGTGCCTCAGGAGTATGTGGGAAACGTCATCACCCTCTGCGTGGAGAAGCGCGGGGTACAGAAGAATATGCAGTACCTGGGCAAGCAGGTGTCGCTTGTCTATGAGTTGCCTCTGAGCGAAGTCGTACTCGACTTTTTCGATCGCCTCAAATCGGTCAGTCGCGGTTTCGCTTCGCTGGACTATGATTTTAACCGCTTCGAGGCGGGGGATTTGGTGCGCCTCGATATCCTCATCAACGGGGAGACGGTCGATGCACTGGCGATTATCGTCCATCGGGAGCAGGCGCAGATTCGGGGCCGCGAACTGGCGGAGAAGATGAAAGAGTTGATCCCGCGGCAGATGTTCGATGTGGCGGTACAGGCGGCCATCGGCAATCAGATCATCGCCCGTACCAACGTCAAGGCGATGCGCAAAAATGTCACGGCCAAATGCTACGGTGGCGATGTCAGCCGTAAGCGCAAGCTGCTTGAAAAGCAGAAGGCGGGCAAGAAGCGGATGAAGCAGGTCGGCTCTGTGGAGATCCCGCAGGAGGCCTTCTTTGCTGTATTACATGTAGGAAAAAAACAATGAGTCTCAGTTTTCCTCTGTTGCTGGTGCTGTTTACCTTAGCCACCGGCATTATCTGGGCGCTGGATGCGCTGCTGTGGGCACCCAAGCGGCGTGCCCGGGTCAACGAGTTGAAAATGGCCGGAGAGGGGGTTTCCGAGGAGGTGCTGGAGCGGGCTGCTCGCGAACCCTCGCTGGTGGAGCTGTCGCGCTCCTTTTTCCCGATCATCCTGATCGTTCTGGTGGTCCGTTCGTTCGTGGTAGAGCCCTTTCGTATCCCCTCCGGCTCAATGATGCCGACGCTGTTGGTGGGGGATTTTATCTTGGTTAACAAGTTCGCCTACGGTATTCGGCTGCCGGTGCTCAACACCAAGGTTATCGATACCGGCGCACCTGAACGTGGCGAGATTATCGTATTCCGCTACCCGGAGCAGCCTGAAGTCGACTATATTAAGCGTGTCGTGGGGGTGCCTGGTGATCATGTCCGTTACCGTAACAAGCAGCTTTTCATCAATGGCCAACCGGCACGGCAGGAGTCATTGGGGAGCTACGTCGGCGAGGGCAGTGGCAGTGTCATGAACGGCGCCCGCCACCTGAAGGAGAACCTGCTCGGTACGGAACACGATATTCTGGTGATGCCAGGACGCAATGTCTTCGGGGGGGATTTTGAGTTTGTCGTCCCGGAGGGGCAGTATTTTGTTATGGGAGACAATCGTGACAACAGTCGCGACAGCCGCGCCTGGGGCACCGTCCCGGAGAGAAACCTGGTAGGCAAGGCATTTTTTATCTGGATGAGTTGGGATTGGGAACGCGACTACCTGATTGACTGGGGTCGCCTTGGCAGTAGTATCGATTAGTGAGGGAGTAAAGAAGATGAAAACAGGAACATACCAACGGGGTGAAGGAGTTTGGCCGGTTATTTTTTTGCTACTTTTGATCGGTTTTGTTGCGTACACCGTTCTTAAGTTGTTTCCGGTATATATGGAAGATTTCAGCATTAGCTCGACAATGGAGAGTATTCAAGAGGATCAGCAAAAAGAGTACCGTGGGCCGATTAGTGTTCGTGAGGCGATACTTCGGCGGTTGCGGATGAATAACGTGAAGCGTGTTGGTATGAACGATGTTATTGTCTCGCGTGAAAGGGGCAACTATGTGGCTACCATCGACTATAAGGTGGTTGTTCCGTACATCGGTAACCTCTCACTCATGATGGAATTCTCTCATACCGCGACTGTTCCAGCGGGTATCTGACTTCGTGCAACGGCTTGCTAGATCGCTGGGATACCACTTCCGTGATCAGGGCCTGCTGCAGCAGGCCCTGACCCATCGCAGTGTGGGGCGCAGCAATAATGAGCGGCTGGAGTTTCTCGGTGATGCAATTCTGAGCTTTGTCATCTCCGCAGAGCTCTATCGCCGTTTCAGTGATTGTGACGAGGGGACGCTGAGTCGTCTCCGCGCCTCTCTGGTCAAGGGGGACACGCTGGCCGTACTGGCCAAGGAGCTGGCGTTGGGGGAGTACCTCAATCTCGGCTCCGGTGAGCTGAAAAGCGGCGGCTTTCGTCGCGCATCCATCCTTGCCGACACCATGGAGGCGATCTTCGGGGCCATCTACCTCGATTCGGATATCGATACCATCCAACGGATCATTCTCGCGCTCTACCGCGAGCGGTTGGATAGGGTTGATCCGAGTCAGGCGCTGAAGGATCCCAAGACCCGTCTGCAGGAGTTTCTGCAGTCTCGCTCTCTGCCGCTGCCCGAATACGAGGTGACCGACATTCAAGGTAAATCCCACGCCCAGACCTTCACCGTCAGCTGCCGTGCCAGCGGGCTTGCCGAGCCGGTGGTAAGCCGTGGTAGCAGCCGTCGCAAGGCCGAGCAGGCCGCAGCCCAAGAGGTGTTGAACAGACTTCATGAGCAGTGAAACCGCCAACCCCTATCGCAGTGGCTATGTGGCCATCGTCGGCAGACCCAATGTGGGCAAGTCGACCTTGATGAATCACCTTCTCGGGCAGAAGCTGAGCATCACCTCTGACAAGCCGCAAACTACCCGCCACCGCATCCTCGGTATTAAGACCGAAGCGGATTATCAGGCGATTTATGTCGATACACCCGGCCTGCACCTCAATGCCAAGAAGGCGATGAACCGCTATATGAATCGTGCCGCCACCACCGGGCTTGAGGATGTGGATCTGATTCTCTTCGTCGTGGATGCGGCGCGCTGGACCCTAGAGGATGACAATGTCCTCAAAAGGCTTACCGGACAGACCCCACCGGTGGTGCTGGTGGTCAATAAGGTGGACCGCATCAAGGACAAAGAGGCGCTGCTGCCTCTGCTCGCCGATCTGTCGACACGGATGGACTTTGCCGCCGTGCTGCCGATCTCCGCCCTCAAGGGGGCCAATATGGATGCGCTGGAGCGTGAGGTGTTGAAGGCTCTCCCACCCTCTGAGGCGATCTACCCCGAAGAGTACATAACAGACCGCAGCGAGCGCTTTCTCGCCGCAGAGATCGTGCGTGAGAAGCTGATGCGTAACATGGGTAAAGAGCTGCCCTATGCCACCACTGTTGAGATCGAGCAGTTTAAGGATGATAACGGCCTGTTGAGGATCGATGCGCTTATTTGGGTCGAAAGGGCCAGCCAGAAGAAGATCGTGATCGGCAGTGGCGGGGAGCGGCTTAAGGCGGTCGGGCGGCAGGCGCGTATCGACATGGAGCGGCTTTTCGATGCCAAGGTCTATCTTCAGCTCTGGGTAAAGGTCAAGGAGGGGTGGTCGGATAACGAGCGGATCCTCAGCTCGCTTGGCTATCGGGATGAGTACTGAGCACCGGGTACAACTGCAACCTGCCCACCTGCTGCACCGCAAACCCTATCGTGACAGTAGTCTGCTGCTGGAGGCCTTTACTCCCGAGTATGGCCGACTCGGGTTGGTCGCGCGGGGCGCCCGCAGCCGGCGCTCATCCTCACAAGGTCTCCTGCAGCCCTTTCAGCCGCTGCTACTGTCCTGGAGTGGGCGCGGTGAGCTGCAGACACTGATCGCTGTGGAGGCGACCGCCTCGCCCCCGGCGCTTCAGGGGGATGCCCTGCTCGGTGGGTTCTACCTCAACGAGCTCATTATGCGCCTGTTGACACGCCACGACCCCCACCCGGAACTCTACAATGTCTATGCCGCCACCCTGCAGCGGATAGGGGATGGGGTCGACCTGGGCTGGCAGCTGCGACTATTTGAGCGCGAACTCTTGCGCGAGCTGGGCTACGGCTTGCAACTGAGCCATGAGGCCTGCAGCGATCGTCCGTTGGAGCCCAGGTTACGCTACTGCTACCACATTGAGCATGGTCCGCAGCGGCTCGAACGCGGGGATGACGACTGTATTGCCGTTCATGGCGCCACACTGCTAGCCTTGAACGACGGTGTGGCGTTGGATGAGCGCTGCCAGAAAGAGGCCAAACGGCTTATGCGCGCGGTGCTCCAGCGCTATCTGGGCCCGCGCCCGCTGGCCAGCCGTGAGCTGTTTCGCGCCAAATATATGAAACCGAACCGAAACCCTTCCACTGATGCCAATGAGGAGTAAGGTGTGAGCGACACGCAACCGATCTTGCTGGGTGTGAATATCGACCATGTGGCGACACTGCGCCAGGCCCGCGGCACCCGCTATCCGGACCCGGTCCAGGCGGCGCTGGAGGCGGAACAGGCCGGTGCCGACAGTATCACCCTGCATCTGCGAGAGGATCGCCGGCATATCCAGGAGCGCGATGTGCGACTGCTGCGCGAGACGCTGCAGACACGGATGAATCTGGAGATGGCGATTACCGATGAGATGCTGGCTATCGCCGAGCGCTACCGGCCGGAGGATTGCTGTCTGGTACCGGAAAAGCGCGAAGAGCTCACCACCGAAGGGGGGCTGGATGTGGCGGGACAGAAGGCGCGGGTGAAGGGTGCCTGTGAGCGCCTCGCCGAGGCGGGGGTAAAGGTGTCTCTGTTTATTGACGCCGAGCCGGCCCAGATCGAGGCGGCCGCGGAGTGCGGCGCACCGGCTGTCGAGATCCACACCGGCCACTACGCCGATGCCGAAACGACGGCTCAGCAGCAGCTGGAGCTGGAGCGGATCCGTAATGGCGTTGCGCTGGGTGAGCAGGCCGGGTTGCAGGTCAATGCCGGTCACGGTTTGCACTACCATAACACCGACGCCATTGCCCGAATCCCGGCGATTCGGGAGTTGAATATCGGCCATGCGATCATCGCCCGAGCGGTATTCTCCGGGCTCGCCGCTGCGGTGACTGAGATGAAGCGGATCATGCTTGAGGCGCGCCGGTGATCTTCGGCATCGGTACCGATATCGTCAGTATCTCCCGAATCGAGCACGCCCTGGCGCGCCACGGCGAACGCTTTGCCGTGCGGATTCTCGCCCCGGCTGAACTCGAGGCCTATCGCACCGCGGCCCGCCCGGCGCATTTTCTCGCCAAACGCTTCGCTGCCAAGGAGGCCGCGGCCAAGGCCTTCGGCACCGGCTTTAGCGGAGGTTTGAGTCTGCAGGATATCGCCGTCAGTAACGATCTTCATGGCAAGCCCGAGCTGGTCATGCACGGTCGTGCGGCGCAGATGTGCCGGGAAATGGGAGTGGGTGAACAGTTTCTCTCACTGTCAGACGAGCGTGAGCACGCCATCGCTTTTGTTACCTTTCTCAAAGGCTAGTGTAGTGTTTCATACTGATTGACGTTTTCAGCGTGACGAGAAGTCGTTAGCTGCAAGGCGCGTTGCGCAGGGAATGGCGCGCCCTTTCCAAGCAACGCAACG
>JBNJGC010000090.1:0-10412 GCA_051747405.1 Pseudomonadota bacterium | reverse complement strand
TGGTCGGCTCTACGCCCGAAAGGGGGCTATCATACCAACGGGGTGTCCGCACACAACCCCGCCAAGCGACGGCACGCGTTGCGCCAGTCGAAGTTGTGCCGCGCCGCTTCCGGCGGTTTGGGTTGCTCCTCCAGTGCCTTGAGCAAGAGTGTCTCGGCGTCATCCAGGTCGTGAAAGGCGTGGCTGTTGGGGTAACGAAGAAAGGGTTGGTTGGCGGGGCACTGGGGCAAGACTACGTGGCGCCCTGCAACCAGTGCATCGGCCGTGGCGGTGCAGAGAACCTCCGAGCGGGAAGGGTTCAGGAATACTCGGTAATTCTCCAGTAACTCCCATGGCGCGATACTGGCGCCGTGGAAACGCAGCAGCGCTCCGCGCTGACGGGACTGTTTTTCAATGGCCGCGGCGTCCGGGCCGTCACCGTAGACGTCGATAGGCAACTGAAGCCGGCGGGACAGTTCGATTAGATCGCCAAACCCTTTGTCCCAAACCAGTCGACCGAGGAAGTAGACCCCTCTGTTGGCGGGTGCGACGGGTGAAACCTCCGTGTATGAAGATAGTACGCCTGTGACCGGGGTCTCTCGGTACGGGTGGCTGCCTATGATGGTGCTGACTGCGGGGGATAGCGGCACCACCAGGTCGGTGTGGCGCTTGATTAAATGGTTGTGGTAGCGCTCTACCAGTGAGCCAAGCCAGCCTAGCCCCGGGGGGGCGGCGTGGCGTACATAGTAGCCGTAGTTGGTCAATAAAAGCCCGATGACACGCTTGGCCGCGACTTTCCGTCGTGGTCGGGTGAAAGGGTACCAGCACAGGTGTTCAGGCTCTTCCAGCAAGATAACCCGGCTCGTCGGTACGGCGGTGAAGACATCTGCTGTCGGGACGGCACTGCGTAGCGCGGTGATGTAACGGGCGCAGTAGCTGTAGGTGGCGGGGAGGGGCGGACAGCCGATTCGTTCAGCCTCGGCGGCGAGCCAGGTGAACTGCTCCTCTGGGGTTTCGAATCGCACCTCTCCCCACAGTCGCTGTTGTGATGCCTGATCGAGCCAGGGGATGACGTAGGCCACATCCAGCCCCAGCTCGGACAGTCCGCACGCATGCCACAGTGAAAGAAAGGCGGGCCCCGTTCGCCACGGTAGAGCGGCGCTCGTTACGACGGCAACGTCGAATGGGTGCCGCTCTGAAGAGCGCTCGTTTGATGTTGGCATGATATCTGAGGTTGATTTCCATGTATTTGGGCGCTGATCAGGGTGAGCGCATACTTACATAACACCTCGCGTACAGCTAGTGTAAGCCCTTGATTTACGGTACGCCGTGAATCCCTCCCTGGAGGCTCGACTGCCGCGTCCATGCGGCAGACGACCGTAAATCAAGGGCTTACACCAGCGATGACAAAGTATGCGGTTGCCCTGGGGCGCTGATGGTGACTTGCCACGACTCGTCTTGTAAAGTGCCGCGTTCGCCAAACAGGGACGACCGCTTTAAACACGGTGATGGGCCTACAGGCAGACTCATTTGCCTCAGGTCAGCAAGAGCGCCGTTGCGCTAAAACCGGCGAGCCCTGAAAAGCGTATCGAAAATGGGCGTTATGCTCTTTTGCTGGCAGCTGTTTGCAGGAGCAAGGAAGAGACTCGGAGGATGGTTAATGCAACGTTTCTGTGTCGTCGGGGGCGGCGGCTTTATAGGCACTAACTTGGTGCGGCAGTTGCTGGAGCGGGGACACCCTGTACGCGTGTTTGGGCACACTCCGCGGTTCCCGTCCGCCCTGGTCGGCTGTGAGCGGTTCGATGGTGAGTTCAGTGACAACGCAGCCCTTGCGGCTGCCGTCGAGGGGCAGGATGTTGTGGTCCACCTTCTTGGCGATACCGATATTGCCGGGGTGGAGGCAAAGCGCGCTGAGTATATCGGTAGTTATCTGAAAAATACGCTGCAGCTTCTCGATTATGCTGCGCAAGGGCGCTTCGGTCGTTTTCTGTTCGTCTCCTCTGGGGGGACGGTTTATGGGGTGCCTTCCCGCATACCCATTCAGGAAGAGAGTGCGCAATGGCCGATTTCATCCTATGGCGTCAACACGCTTGTCGTGGAGCGTTACCTCCATGTCTATCACCACCAGTTCGGGATCGACTACAGGATTGCCCGGCTGGGAAACCCGTTCGGCCCTTATCAACTCCCGGGACGACAGGGGGTGGTGGCGACCTTGCTGCATTGCGCGTTACAGCAGGTGCCGTTCCCGCTCATGGGTGACGGTAGCGCTGTGCGTGATTACCTCTACGTTGCCGATGCAGTGGAGGCGCTTGCCCGTATGGCGACCTATCAGGGGTGTCGCCGGGTGTTTAACATCGGCTCAGGGGTCGGCCACAGCCTTTCCGATCTGATTGCCGAGGTTGAGGCGATCACAGAGCGTAGGCTGGTCATACAGCAAAGTGTGGGCCGCTCCATCGACGTGCCGAATAACGTGTTGGACATTGCTCAGGCTCGTCACTGTCTCGGTTGGACGCCGGTTACCGGGCTGTCGGAGGGGATACGGCAAGCTGCTCAGTGGATGCGGGGGCACTCCGCGTCGGAGACGAGGCTTGATGACAACTGATGGAGGTATCTGTGGAAAAGGTACATGAGGAAGCAGGTGCCGGTAGTAAGCATCATGTAGTCGTCATCTACACTGAAGCCGGTGGGGGGCATAAGGCCGCTGCTGAGGCTCTGCGCGAGGTGCTGGAGGCGACCGGTGACTATCGAGTGAGTCTGGTTAACCCCTATCGCGAGGTGCATCCCGAGCTGGATGTGTTCGCGCGCTGGACCCGCTATGACGGCGAGGCGGTATACAACGAACTGATCATCGGCCAGGGGCGAACCGGGCTGTTCTGTCTCGCCTACTATCTGGTTGTCATGCTCAGTATCCGGCTGCAATACCGGACTGGCCGGCGTGCGCTCCACCGTCACCTGGAGCAGTGTCGACCGGACTTGGTAGTCTCGGTGCTGCCGCTGCTCAATGACGTGATTTTGGACAGCCTGCCCGCACGGTGTGGCGGCGAGGGGACGGTGCCCTTCGCGGTCCTGATGACCGATTGGGTGGAGATGAGTCGCCATGTCTGGTTTCCCAAGCGCCCACGCTATTACGCCATCTGCGGCACCGAGCCGGGCTATGCCCAGATGGCGGCTCGTCCGGCACTCACCGGGCGCGTTTTTCGCACCTCAGGGTTGTTGATCCGACCGGCGTTCCTTGATGTTGCACTGAAGGACCGGACGGCGGAACGGCGTGCCCTCGGTCTGGAGCCGGACAAACCTGTGGTGTGCATGCTCTATGGCGGTGGTGGCAGCTGGCGGATGCGGGAGCTGGGCCAAGAGCTGGCGGAGCGCCCTGCGGATGTGCAGGTGGTGTTTCTTTGCGGTCGCAACGAGCCCCTGGCTTCCGCCCTTCGGGCCATAGAGTGGCCGTTTCCTGTGCAGGTGCACGGGTTCACTCCCGAGGTGCATCGTTTTCTTGGCGTCGCCGACGTGTTCGTCGGCAAGCCCGGTCCGGGAAGCGTCAGCGAGGCCTTGGCGGTTGGCCCGGCGCTACTGCTGGATCGGCGCATGGTGCTTCCGCAGGAGCGGCCACTGCTGCGCTGGGTGGAGCGGGAGGGGCTCGGTCGCGGCTTCTCCTCGGCGGCGGATTTCCGCCGAGCTCTGGAGACCGCTCTGCACACTACTGGCGGCACGGTCGCGGCACCGGCGCGGCGGGAGAACCGTGCCGCGCGGGAGCTCCCGGCCATCGTCGCCGAGATCCTGCAACGTGAGGGGGGAGGCAGAGCAGGGTGAGCGCATACTTACATAACTCTAGTGTAAGCCCTTGATTTACGGCACGCCGTGAATCCCTCCCTGGAGGCTCGACTGCCGCGTCCATGCGGCAGACGACCGTAAATCAAGGGCTTACACCAGCGATGACAAATTATGGGGTTCAGAGCAGCCCGGACGAAAAGGCGCATACCCCGGCGATAAAGTGTATGAGGGTAACCCCGGCGATGTTCGGGTTGCGCAGATAGAAGGCAC
This sequence comes from Pseudomonadota bacterium, assembly GCA_051747405.1. Classification (GTDB taxonomy): domain Bacteria; phylum Pseudomonadota; class Gammaproteobacteria; order Thiohalomonadales; family Thiohalomonadaceae; genus JAPHTQ01. The sequence continues at coordinate 6,392 of JBNJGC010000090.1, read as the reverse complement.
CGAAGGCGAAACCGCTGATGGTGGTCAGAAGCACTGCCGATAGGCCGAAGTGCAGGTGAAACAGCCCAAATAGTGTCGAGGCCAGCACAACCGACTTGATCCCTTTTTTATCGTTGAGGAAGCGCTGGAATGATGACTGCATCAGGCCGCGCCCCACCAGCTCCTGAAGGAAACTGTGTACCAGGTAGCCTATCGTTCCGTAAGGGTCGAAATCATTGAGCGGCTTACCCGGCAGCATGTCAAGCATGTAGAGGGTGCTGGAGAGCGCAAGCGTGGCGGCGCCGAGTAGGGCCGAGACGATTATGCCCTCTTTCAGCGAGCGCCCCAGCCCCTGGCGCGTCAGCCCCATCTGTGACAGTGAAATCCCCATGCGCCGTATGACGATGACTGTCGGAAGTAGCAGGATCAGGCCGTACTCCCAAGCGAATCGCTGGGTGTATACGTCGACCTCAAGTATATGGCGCGCGATGATATTGTTGACCAGGGTGCCGATGGTCATGAGCGCCAGCATGTAGATGAAAAACTGGCCGAAACGCTGCTGCGTTCGCGCCGTTTCAAGCTCGCGCTCCAATACGCTGACGTAGTTGTCGGTAATGCCGCGCATGCGCTGCACGATGGAGACGCCGAGGCTGCCCTTGAGATCGGCGAGCAGGCGCTTGCCATCGGGCAGTGCCAGCAGATCGTCCGGCGACACCATCAACAACCGGCAGTCGCTCTTGGCGCGGGCCGACAGGGAGCGCGTACCACCGTCGACCAGTGCCAACTCCCCGAGTAGGCCGCCGGGTTCCACATCGGTGATATGGCGTACCTGCCCATCGCCGCCGGCAGCCCGGAACACCTCAATGCTCCCCGACTCGACGATATAGAACTCGTTTGACCACTCGCCTTCGGTTAGCAGCGGCTCTCCGGCCTTTAGTTGAACGGGGCGGGCGACGCGGTGAAGTGCTGCGACGGTCTCCGGTTCGAGGTCGCTGAGAACAGCAAGTGGATCGGATTGGGTATCCTCGGCCCTTACGGCGGTCGTCGTGGTAGTGGTCATGGCGTCGAATAGTCTGTTTCTTGGCGTTCAGGGCGTGTATCGCCGGTCCGATCGGTGAGCTCCCGTGCGCCGCGATACAAGAAATAGAGCCCCACCATCTGGATTACGTGGTAAAGGTCGTTGTAGTTGAAGTGCTCGTGCAGGGAGAAGCCGCTCGCCTGCACCGCGGCGGCGAGCACCGAAACCGCAATGCCGATCACGAAAAACTTTTCGTTTCCCGACGGGCGGCGCCACCAGGCGTAGCCCTGCAACAGGAGCACCACGAGCATCGCGCTGCCATAATCGGCGATGACGAAGATGAACGCATCGTGGACCGCGATCCAGGCGGAATAGAGGGCCAGCTTGAGCCCGAACAGGACCGCCGCCGCACGGTGCCACTGCGCCGGCAGCACCGCCTTCGCCGTCCCCTGCGCAAAACAGAAGGCAACTAACCCACTGGTAAACAGGGTCGCCATCCACAACGCCTTGGTCAACTCGTCCGGCAGTACCCCGCGGAACCCGTGCATGGTGCCGCCGGTGAAGGCGGCGAGTGCGGATAGCAGCAGAGCCCAGGCCCACAGGCGGCGTGAGGTGTGTCGCTCACGGTTGCTCCGCCATAACGCGATCGAGAGCCACAGGCACTCGGCCACGATTAGGTAGTCGGTGAACACCGTCATCGGCTCGTTGGGAAGGCTTCCACTCATGGCTGTTTGCTTGTCGAATGAGAATGTGCCGCTAGTGTACCGTGCCTGTTTGGCGCTGTCGCGGGCCGGTCGCAGTAGTTGATCGATACGCGCGGTGTGAGGCAAACCAGGCCGGCAGGTGATGACCACCCGCTGAACCATGTCTTTGGGGTCTGTCGGAGTCGGAGGCTGTCCTCAAGTTTTGCTTAGATGTCCAAATGAGCTAGTATGCCGCACTTTGTGTGCGGGCAACGGCTATTTTCGTCGCCTTAAATCAGCACATACAGAGTACATTGTAAACACTGGAGATACTTAATTTACGAGTACTTTTGCGGCGGGTCAGAGGCCTTTAGCGCGAAACAAGGTCTAATGAATTGCTTTAAATATCTGCAGTAAGCGTGTTAGGAGAAAGAGGAATGAAGAATGCTGCAAGGACTCTCGCCGACGCCATGCACCGGGCCGTGCCCGAGGCGCGGTTCGAGATCCGCTTTTGGGATGGAGACAGCGTGCAGGTGGGAACGGAGCCTGAATTCGTCCTCTGGTTCAAGACCCGCAAGGCGCTCAGCCGAAGCATCGGCGACGGCTTCCTGGGCTTCGGCGAGAGCTACATGGCAGGGGAGATCGAGGTCGAAGGGGATCTCAAACGGCTGTTCCAGCTGGGGCACTTGGCGGGGGTCGGCGACAACGCCCTGACCCTTTGGGAGAAGCTGCGCTTCGCCGTGATCTACCTGCTGCAGCAGAATACCCTCAAGGGCAGCGCGAAGAACATCGCCCACCACTACAACCTCGGCAACGACTTCTACGAGCTGTTTCTCGACGACACGATGGCGTACACCTGCGCCTATTTCAAATCGCCCGACGAGACTTTGGAGCAGGCGCAGCTGAACAAATACGAACACGTCTGCCGCAAGCTCATGCTAAGTCCTGGCGAGACCCTGGTGGATCTCGGTTGCGGTTGGGGCGGGCTGATTATCCACGCCGCCCAGCATTACGGCATCACCGGTGTCGGCGTCACCCTGTCCAAGCCGCAGTACGAGTTTGCCAACGAGCGCATCGCCAAACTGGGCCTGCAGGATCGCATCCAGGTACTGCACAAGGATTACCGGGACGCCGAGGGGCAGTACGACAAGCTCGTCTCCGTCGGCATGCTGGAACACGTCGGCAAGCCCTTCATCGCTACCTGTATGAAGAAGTGCTCGGAGCTACTCAAACCGGGCGGCCTCGGCCTGATCCACACCATCGGCAACGACACGCCCTTCCCGGATGACCCGTGGACGATGAAGTACCTGTTTCCCGGCAGCCACGTCCCGGCGCTAGAGCACATCGTCCATGAACTCGCCGCCAATGAGTTGAGTATTCTCGATGTGGAGAACCTGCGCCGCCACTATGGCCTTACCATCGATCATTGGTTGGAGCGTTACGAGACGCACTACGACGAAATACGTAAGCGCTTCGACGACTCTTTCGCCCGTGCCTGGCGCCTGTATTGGAACGTCTCCACGACCTCCTTTACCTATGGCGGCAACCGCCTGTTTCAGGTGCTCTTCTCCAACGGATTGAATAACGAGTTGCCGCTGACCCGCGCACACCTCTACGCCGACTGAAAGCGGTTTTTTTCGCCAGGACGCAAAGTGCGCCAAAGAGAACAGTCAACACAATGGACGTTGAGCGCATTGCCTCTTGGCGAGGGTTAAATTTTTGTTGTGGAGAGGGAGCATGATCGACAAACGCTACTTCGTGGCCAATAGGGCCATCTATTATGGCGACCTGCTGCTCTCACTGGCGGTGTTGGTGACGGCCTACGCCTTTCTCATCGAGGTCAGCGGCCCGGCGTTCATTGCGCTCTACCTGGTCTGTGTCGCCGCGCTGTACCGGGTGGCGGTATTCGCCCACGAGATCTGCCACCGGGAGAGGGACGAGCGGATGAAGGCGTTCGCCATCTTCTGGAACCTGACCGGCGGTGCGCTCACCCTGGTGCCGGCGATGCGCTTCAGCAAGCCTCACATCGCCCATCACGCCCTCGGCACCTTCGGTACCCGGGACGACCCGCAATACCTGTTGGTGCGCAGCGACCGCAAACTCGCCGTTTTCGTACTGGTGCTGGTTCCGTTCATCATGCCGCTGTACAGCCTGCTGCTGGTGGTGAGCGCCTCCATTGCCGGCCTCTCCGCCGAGGAGGCGGTGGAGCGCTACCTGGAACGCAAGGGGCACCCCACCGGCGGTATCCCCGACGAGGAGCACAAGCGGGAGATCACGCTTTACAGCCGCCACGCCCTGCTGCTGTTCCTGATCTATGCCAGCCTGCTGCCCGAGACGCTGCCTCTGCTCTACGCCGTTTACGTGGGTGCCTGGTGGCTGTCCACCCTGCGCATTCCCCTGGAGCACGGTATGATCCGTTACCTCGAGCAATCGGACGCCCGCGACCACGTGCTGGACAGTTTTACCATCGAGGCTCCACTTGCCGCTATCCTGCAACCCCTGGGGCTGCGCTTCCATACCGCCCACCACATGTATCCCGGTGTGCCCTACCACAAGCTGGGGCGACTGCATCGGGAGCTGAAGGCTAAGGGCGATCCGGACTATTGCAACAGCGTGGTCTCGTTCCGGCGTGCGGTGCGCGGGCCGGAACGTACCCCCACGGTGGACGGGGCGGCGGTCGAATGAAGATCCTCGGTTACTCCGGCCTCTTCCACGACAGCTCGGTCGCCCTGCTGGACGATGGCAGGCTCCTCTTCGCCACCGAGGAGGAGAAGGTCCGACGGGCCAAGAACGAGCTCACGCCGTTTCCCCATGGGGCGGCCCAGCGGCTGTTGTCGGGGGCGGGGATCGAGCTCGGCGACATCGATGCGATCGCGGTCAACTTCAGTGCCGGGGCACGGGCCAACCGCGGCTACCTGCCCCACCTTTGGGCCTGCCTCCGGCAACGGAACCCCGACCTCAACATCATCAGCACGGCGCTGGCCCTGTCGACCAGCCACACCCGGACGGCCATGGGCCACTGGCTGAAGGGACCGATCCCGCCGCTGCACCCGGTTCGGCACCACCTGGCCCATCTGGCCTCCACCTTCCTCTACTCGCCCTTCGAGGAGGCCGCGGTCGCCGTCATCGACGGCATGGGCGAACTCGACTGCACGACCACCTACCGCTGCGCCGGCAGGCGGATCCAACGGCTCTCCGCCATGACGCTGCCCACCGACTCCCTGGGCATCGTCTACATGATGGCGACCCGCCACCTGGGCTACCGGCAGGCCAGCGACGAGTACAAGGTCATGGGGCTCGCCCCGTTCGGCGAGCCCGATCCGCACTTTCGCCGCTTCTTCCGGGAGCTGATCGTCTTGGAGGACGAGGGCCGCTACCGGGTCGACCCGCGGCTCGCGGGCACCCCCACCCGCAACGGCCACCAGTTTCCCGAAGCGGTCGCCAAGCGTCTCGGCGGGCAGCACCGGGGCGGCCCGGAGGGCTTTACCGATGCGCACAGGAGTTTTGCTTTCGAGCTGCAGCGGCGCATCGAAGAGGCGGTACTGCATGTCGTGCGCCATCTTCGCAAGGCCAGCGGCTGCAAACAGCTGTGCCTGGCGGGCGGTGTGGCGCTGAACAGTGTCGTCAACGGACGGCTGAAGGCCGAAGCCGATTTTGATGAGATCTTCATCCCCCCTGCGCCCCATGACGCGGGCACATCCCTGGGGGCGGCGGCCTACCTCCACTACTACGAGAACGGCGGCGCCCGGCCCGAACCGCTGGCCGACGCCTACCTGGGGGAAAGCTTTTCGAACGAGCAGATCGAGGCGGAGCTGCGGCGCTGCCGGCTGCCGGTGCGCCGAATCCCCGACCCGGCGCGGGAGGCGGCACGGCGCCTGGCCGACGGGCAGGTCATCGGCTGGTTCCAGGGGGCCACCGAATTCGGCCCCCGCGCCCTCGGCAACCGCTCCATCCTCGCCGACCCCCGCACACCGGCGATGAGGGATCGGGTCAACTCGCGCATCAAGGAGCGGGAGGGCTACCGGCCCTTCGCCCCCTCCGTGCTGGAAGAGGCGGCGGAGGCCTATTTTCCCGGGCTCGGCGCCTCCCCTTATATGCTGTTTATCGTGCCCGCCTCCGATCGGGCGCGCCGGGAGATCCCGGCCGCCGTCCATGTCGACGGCACCTCAAGACCCCAGGCCGTCTCGGCGCAGGCCAATCCGCGCTACCACCGCTTGATATCCCGCTTCGCCGAAGAGACCGGTGTGCCGGCGGTCCTCAACACCTCCTTCAATGTCGCCGGCGAACCCATCGTCAACACCCCGGCCGATGCCATCCGCTGCTTCTTCGGCAGCGGCCTGGACGCCCTCGTCATGGGCGAGTATCTCCTGGAGAAGAGGGCATAGGTGAAGAGCCTGGCGGAGAAAATGGGGGAGTCCCTTATACTACTTGTTGCACCATAGCTCGAACAGTCTGTGGAACCCAACTCCAACAATTCTCGGTGAGCCGGCTGACTTCCGGTGTGGGACGCCGGGGAGGCGCTTCTGGCGGTGAGCAGGGAAAGAGGTGGCGAAATTAGGCCTTGCCCTCACCCGGTAGTCATCGGGGTTGAGGAGCATGTCCAAGAGCTGCTCCCAGGAGTCGACGACCAGCAGGCGGACCACTGACCGGCATGACTCCCAGAAGAAGGCCTTGGAGCCAAGTCGCTTGCGACAGGCCTGATAGAGCCCATC
>JBNJGC010000089.1:0-10508 GCA_051747405.1 Pseudomonadota bacterium | reverse complement strand
GCGTGGCATCCTCATCGGCGACGGCATGGCCGGTAAACTTGGGGCCGACATCGGTAGCAAGGTGGTTTTGATGGCGGGCACCGAGGGGGGCGACACCCAAGCGCAGCTGGGCCGGGTGCGCGGTATCTTCGACTCGCGCATGGACGAGCTGGATGAGTTTCTGGTGCTTGCGGATATCGGGTTGGCCCGGCAGTTTCTTGTCGCCGAGGGGGCCCAGGCGTCACACCGCCCGGTGACACGTTTTGCCATCTTCCTGGAGGAGGCGCAGCCGGTGGCGCCGTGGCGGGATGCCATCAGTGAGGCGCTGGCGGGGGAGGCGGTGGCGGTGCTGGACTGGCAAACGATGATGCCGCAGCTGGTGCAGTTCATCGTGATCGACGATGCGGGTAACTATATCTTTTTGAGCCTGATCCTGATTATGGTGGTCTTCGGTATCCTCAACACGGTGCTGATGAGCGTGCTTGAGCGCACCCGTGAGTTCGGCCTGTTGCGGGCTCTGGGCTTGGGTCGGCGCCACCTGTTGCTGTTGGTGTTTTGCGAGTCGTTGCTGTTGAGCCTGCTGGCGGTACTCAGTGGCTGGTTTGTCGGGGGCGGGATCCACCTCTGGTTCTCGCACCAGGGCATCGATTTTTCAGCGATCATGAGCGGCGGTACACAGATGATGGGGACCTTTATGGACCCAATAGTCTACACCGAGCTTTCGGCAACACGGGTAGTGCAGTTGACGCTGATCGTCTTTGGCGCCACCCTCGCATCGGGGATCTACCCAGCCCTCAAAGCGGCGCGGGTGGCACCGGTGGCGGCGCTACGAACGTGAGGAGACAGGGAATGCCAACGGCACTTTTGACACTGCTTCAGATCGGCAAACGCTACCGCCAGGGGGAGCTGGTGGTCGAGGCCCTGGAGGGGATCGACCTGAGTGTGCGCGAGGGGGAGTTCGCAGCGCTGGTGGGGCCTTCCGGCTCGGGCAAAACCACCTTGCTCAATATCATCGGTGGCCTCGACTCGCCCAGCGAGGGGCGGGTCTGGCTGGGAGAGACCGAACTGACCGCTCTGGGTGAAGCGGCGCTGTCGCGCTTTCGGCTCTTCGAGCTGGGCTTTATTTTTCAGGCCTATAACCTGGTGCCGGTACTGAGTGCTCTGGAGAATGTGGAGCTGGTGATGGTCCTGCAGGGGCGCCCCCATGCCGAGCGACGCGAACGGGCCCGGCACTATCTGCGTCTGGTCGGGCTGGAGGGGCTGGCGCAGCGTCGACCGGCGGCTCTGAGCGGGGGACAACAGCAGCGGGTAGCGGTGGCGCGTGCCCTGGCCGCCGGCCCACGCATGGTGCTGGCCGATGAGCCCACCGCCAATCTCGACTCGGAGAACGCCACCGCTCTGCTGGATGTGATGCATACCCTCTCCCGCGAGGAGGGGACCACCTTTATCTTCTCGACGCACGATACCCGTGTCATGGAGCGTGCCGAGCGCATCATCACCCTGCGCGACGGGCGCATCAGCGCCGATGAGCCAAGGGCTGGGGAGCGCGCTCCGGTATGAGGAGTCGCTCTCTGTTGTTGCTGCTCTGGCTGCTGCCCGCGACACTGGTCTCCGCGGGGGAGCTCAGCGGTCGTTTCTCCATGCTCGGTACCACCGCCCGGGCGCAGGCGGGGGAGGTAGGCTACCGGGAGGAGGCGGCGCGAACGCTCAGCGCCGATCAACAGAGCCTGCGCCTGATGCTCGATGGTCTGCAGCGTCGCGGCGAGTGGGCGCTACACCTTAAGGGGCGTCGATTGGCCCAGTCGGGCGATACGGGCGATGTTGCGGGACCGGAGACCCTGTTTCGCTACCGCGCCCTCTCCGGCGAGTGGCTTGATGAGACCGGGGCTGAGCGCCGCCAGCGCGTCGGTTACGAGCTTGACCGCCTGCTCTACCGCCACCGCTTCAGCCACGCCACGCTCGGCTTTGGGCGTCAACCCATCGACTGGGGTAGCGGTCGGCTCTGGCAGCCGTTTAACATCTTCGGCGCCTTCGCCCCCACCGATCTGGATACCGACTACAAGCCGGGGATCGACGCACTCACCCTGGAGGGCTACCCTTCGCCCTTCTCCACGCTGAGCGCCGCCTACGTCTGGAGCGATGCGCAGCAGACCGACCGAGCGGGGGGCGGGGCGCTCCACTATCGGCGTCAGGTGGGAACGCTCTCAGAGTTCTCCCTGCTGGCGGGGCGAGTGCTCGACAACACCCTTGCAGGGGCCGCCTACGAGAGCGCCTGGGGTGGCATGGGCTGGCGGCTGGAGGGGGTTCACTACCGCCTGGGCGACAAAGGGCTTCTGTTTGCCATCGCCGGGGTCGACTATCGTTTCGGTGACGGCACACTGGTGGTGGCGGAGTGGCACCACAACAGCCGCGGTGCCACCTCGGAGGAGGCGCTGCCGATGGTGACGACAGAGCCGCTCTTTCGTGAGGGGTTGCTGCCCTATACGGTACAGGATGTGCTGGGGGTGACGCTGGAGCGGGATCTGACACCGCTGTGGCAGGCTGGTTATACCGTATTGCTCAGTCGGTTGGAGACGGGGCAGGGAGGAGGCGCCAGCTCACTGCTGCATCAGCTGCGGCTGCGCTACTCGGTGAGTGACGAGTCGGATCTGCTGCTCTCCCTCTCGGGGGGGAGTGGGGCGGGTCTGGCTGACACAGGGCAGCCCCGTTCGGCCTTCGGCCACTACCCCGATGCGTTCAGCTTACGCTTGCGCTTCTACTTTCGCGGATAAAAAAAGCCGACCCGTCTCGGGGTCGGCCCTTTTTCGCCGAAGCGTGGGACCGCTTAACTACCGACCCAGGACTTGCACCAGCCACCGGGAGCAACGGTGTTGCCGGGGAAGATGCTGCACTTGTTGCCGTCCTGGAACAGGTTGCAGTTGGAGCAGGTCTGATCCGCGTTGGGGCTGCTCTTAGTGTACTCGAGCGCCTTGGCCTTGGGATCGTTGGGATCCAGCTCGGCGGCAGCGGCGGTGCCGTGGAAGCCGACGGCAGCGACAACCGGTACAGCGGCAAGACCCTTGAGCAGGGTACGGCGATTGATCATCTTTTCATTATCCATTTAATCCTCCATCAGTACGGTTATTCCTTGACAGGAACCCTGAAGACAGACTGTGTGGGACATGTCCTCACAACCTCAGGGTGAATACAACATAAAGTAATCATAACCCTGCTGCAAGAGGGGAGAGCCAGCTTTAACAGTTTTGTTACCTCGGTCACATATGTGGCATGGCCGCGGCCTGTTCGGCCAGGTGCTCCAGGATCACCGCCATGATGCGATTGGCCTCGATAAAGCGCAGGGGATCGTCGAGGATCGCCGCTTCGGACTGTTCGGCACCGGGGGCGTGAAGCGCCTCGGGGTTGTTGCGGATCAGGCTCTCGGCTGCAAGCTGGGTGGTCTCCAGGTGACACTGCAGGGCGATCACCCTGTCGTTATAGATGAATCCCTGCTCCGGGCACTGCTCGCTGCTGCCGATACGGCTGGCCCCGTCGGGCAGGGTGAAGGTTTCGCCGTGCCAGTGGAAGGCGTCGAACTGCGCCGGCAGGCGCTGGCCGAAGTCGGAGGCGGCGAACTCCGGTGCCAGCGTCACCGGGTACCAGCCGTACTCGCCCTGCCGGGCCGGGGCGACTTCGCTGCCGAGAACGCGGGCGATAAGCTGTGCCCCGAGGCAGATGCCGAGGATCGGTTTACCTGCCTCCAGCACCTGCTGGATGAACCACTGCTCGGCCTTGAGCCAGACGTGGGTGTACTGGTCGTGAACACTCATCGGCCCGCCCAGCACCACCAGCAGATCGAACCGTTCGAGCCCTGGCAGCGGGTCGCCGGCGTAGAGGCGGGTAACGCTCAGGCTGTGGCCGTGGTTGATGGCCCAGGACTCGATGCTGCCCGGACCTTCGTAGGGGACATGCTGTAGCAGGTGTATGTTCATCAGCGCATTGAATCACCACCGCGCCAGTGGCGCAAATGGCCGGCGCGGTGCTGCTCCCGGCTCAGCGCACCGAGCGGTAGAGACCTTGGCGCCCGGTTTTGCTCAGCACCAGCTGCCACAATTGCGCCTGACGCGCACGAAACAGGCCGGCACAGCTCATCAGATAGTAGTGCCACATGCGGTAGAAGCGCTGGTCGTAGCGCCGACGCAGTGTCGGCCACGCCCGTTCGAAGTTTTCCCACCAGGCCATCAGGGTGGTGTCGTAGTCGGGGCCGAAGTTGTGCCAGTCCTCGATGAGAAAGCGCCCCTCCACAGCCGTGGAGAGCTGGCGGGCGGAGGGGAGCTTGCCGTTGGGGAAGATGTACTTCTCGATCCAGGGGTCGGTGCCGCGGCAGGTGAAGTTGTCGCCGATGGTGTGCAGCAGGAACAGCCCCTGCTCTTTGAGCAGGCGCTCGGCGGCTGCAAAGTAGCAGGGGTAGTTCTTCGGTCCCACATGCTCGAACATGCCCACCGAGACGATCTTGTCGTAGCGACCGGTGAGATCCCGGTAGTCCATCAGCTCGATACGCACCGGCAGATCCCGGCAGCGCTCCTGCGCCAGCTTCTGCTGTTCGCGGGAGACGGTCACGCCGGTGACCTCCACGCCGTAATGCTCCGCGGCGTGGCGGGCCATGCCGCCCCAGCCGCAGCCGATGTCGAGCAGCTTCTCCCCCGGCTGGAGTTCGAGCTTGCGGCAGATGAGGTCGAGCTTGTCGAACTGCGCCTGCTCCAGGTTGTCGGCCTCCGCCCAATAGCCGCAGGAGTAGCTCATGCTGGAGTCGAGCATCGCCTCGAAGATATCGTTGCCGGTGTCGTAGTGCTGCTCCCCTACCTGGAAAGCGCGTCGGTAGGACTGCGGGTTGAGCAGGGTATTGCGCGCCACGGCCAACAGCAGGCGGATGCGTTGCAGGTTTTGGACCCTTTCATCGACCCCGGCGCGCAACAGCCGGTGGAAGAGCTCATCGAGCCGCTGCGCCTCCCACATGCCGTCCATGTAGGCCTCGCCGAATCCCAGCGAGCCCTTGCTCAGGATGCGCTGGTAGGTCTGCGGATTGTGTACCTGGATGTCCCAGGGGGCGTCGCCGTTGAAACATACGCCGGTCCCCTCCAGAAGCTCCTCCAGGATAGCCGGCGGGGGGGTCGCTCTGTGCGGTGAATGGTTGGGCAGGGGGGTGGCGTCTGTGGCTTCACTCTTCATCCTTTAGCTCCCTCGGGTTGTCGTCACACTGGCGCCTCTTGCGGGCGCCTTGTCATGACTGCACACTCCAAGTGTAGAACAGCTCTGCCTATGTGCACCCCAATCCAGCCGAAGGGGGACGAGTCCCTCCCGTCGTGCCGGAGGGAGCCTGGCAGGCGTGTCAGAGTCTGTCCGACTTGTTTTGCCTGCGCCAACCCGTATGATTGAGGCTTTGCGGCGCTGCTGCGTGAGTCTCATCCAAGCTATGGCTAACCTTCTCACTTTCGACCTGTTTCGCACTTATCGCCATCTGCTGCTCGGCCTCTGCCTTATCTCCGGCGGCGCCTGGGCCGAGACCGTGGTGGGTTTTGCCCAGGATACGCTGGCCAACGACTGGCGCCTGGCGCAGGTCAAGCAGCTGGAACAGCGCCTGGCCCGACACCCCGATATACGCTTCATCTACACCGATGGGATGGGACGCACGGCCAAGCAGGTCCGGGATATCGAGGATCTGCTGATTCGCGGTGTGGATATCCTCATCACCAGCCCCCGTGACGCTCATGCCATGACGCCGGTGGTCCAGCGCGCCTATCGGCGTGGGGTGCCGGTGATCCTGCTCACCCGCCTCATCGACAGCGATGACTACACCACCTTTATCGCCCCGGATGATGCCGCCATCGCCCGTCAGGCGGCCGCGTTTATGGCCGATGAGTTGCCCGATGGCGGGCGTATTTTGATGTTGCAGGGAGTGCCCTCGTCGACTACCACCCTGCAGCGTACCCACGCCTTTCTCGACGCGCTGCAGGCGTACCCGTCGATGCAGGTGGTGGCGATGAAAGAGGCCAATTTTCTGCGCAACGACGCCATCAAGGCCGTGGAGGAGGTGCTGCGCGAAGGGATCGACTTCAATGCCATCTACGCCCAGAGCGACAGCATGGCCAGCGGAGCGCGCATCGCCCTGAGGCAGAACGGGTACGATCTGACGCAGCTAGTGACCGTGGGCATCGACTATATCAGCGAAGCGCGCGAGGCGATCCGCCGCGGCGAGCAGGCCGCCAGCTTCACCTACCCCACCTGTGCCGCAGAGGCCGAGGAGGCGGTACTGAAGATTATTCGTGGAGAGGCGTTGCCGAAGCGGATTTCGGTCCCCTCCACCCGCGTCACCCTTGACAATATCGACCAGGTCGAACCGATCTTCTGAATCCCGAATGCGACTCCTCACCACCATCAAAGGCAAACTGTTACTGCTGCAGCTGGCTACCATCCTGCTGATCCTGCTGCTGATCGCCGGCTCGTTCGCGGTGCTGGTGGAGCGTTTCTACTACCAGCAGGCGGATCAGGGCTTTGCCCGGCTCTACAACGAACTGTCGGTACAGCTGCGTGAGCGCGAGACCACCCTCTCCAGCCTGGCTCAGCGCATCGCCCTGCGTGATGATGTGGTTGCCAGCGTCAATATGCTCTACCAGTACGCCCGGCCCGACGACTACCAGCCGCTGATCTACGACAGCGAGAAGCAGGCCCTGGCCCGGGAGCTGAGTATCGAGGCACGCGCTGCGGGCGTCGATGAGATCGCCCTTTACGGTGCGGACAGCACACTTATCGGCTTCTTCAGTCGGTTGTCGCAGGGCCGCAGCGGCTACCTTTCGTTCAGCGATGGCGAGCCGCGACCGATGCTCGCCACCGGCGATAACGGCGGCAGCTCCTGGGAGGCGGGGAGGCTGCCAGAGACCCTCCATGAGCGGTTGCCCCATCCGCGCCTGGTCGAGGGGGCGGTGCGCTACCACGGTAGCGGCAGCAGCATCGTGGCCGAATATCGCACCCCCATCTATCGCACCTTCCCCGACGGCGAGCAGATGCGCGTAGGGCTTTTGGTGGCGCGCCAGTATGTCACCGAAACCCTGCTGGGGGATTTGAGTGACAAGACCGGTATCGATTTCAGCCTGCGGGTGGAGGGGGAGGAGCCGATCGGCAAAGGCCCGGCGCTGACCCCGGAGCAGCTGGCCCGAACCAGCGCCACCAATATCGTCACCGAACAGCTCCCCTTTAGTCGTAACGACCTGGGAGAGTATTTCACCGCCTCAATGGCGCTGCGGCTTGTGGAGGGGCGACAGGCGCTCTTTGTCGCCACGGTACCCAAGGAGGAGATCGCCACGGCCATCGGCAACACCCTGACCCTGGTCGTGGTCGTGCTGCTGCTCAGCGTGGTAGTGATTCTGCCCTTGGGACTGATACTGGTGCACCGTACCATCAGCCGCCCGCTCGAGCGGCTTACCCGTGGGGCAGAGGCCTATGAGTCGGGCAACTATGGCGCCAGGGTCGAGCTCGACAGCAACGACGAGCTTGCCCAGCTGGCCCACGCCTTCAACGCCATGGGCGACTCCATCCACCAGCGCGAGCTGATGCTGCTGGAGAGTGAGACCAAGTACCGCAATTTGGTTGATAACCTGCCGCAGCGGGTCTTCTTTAAGGACCGCAACTTCATCTACGTCTCCTGCAACCGCCCCTTTGCCCAGGATGTGGACCTCGAGCCCGACGCGGTGGTGGGGAAGAGCGATTTCGACCTCTTCTCCGAGTCCCATGCCCGCCAATACCGGCTGGATGACGATCGCATCATGCGCAAGGGCGAGATCGAGGAGCTGGACGAGTCCTTCTCCGCCGGTGGCGTGGAGAGGGTGATCCACACCGTCAAGACGCCCATACGCGACAGCGAAGGGGATGTGGTGGGGATCCTCGGTATCTTCTGGGATGTCACCGAGAAGCGTCAGGCGGAGAGCAAGCTGCGCCAGTCCGCCGCAGTCTTTGAGAACACCGCCGATGGGGTCATCGTCACCGATGCCGAGGCGCGCATTATCGCCGTCAACAAGGCCTTCTGTGAAATATCCGGCTACAGTGAGGAGGAGGCGCTGGGACAGCGCCCCTCGTTCCGCCGCTCTGAACGTCAGGACCGCGCCTTCTACCGCCATATGTGGCGTGCCATCGAGCGCTCCGGGCGCTGGCAGGGGGAGATCTGGAACCGGCGCAAGGACGGCGAGGTCTACCCCGAGTGGATGACCATCAGCACCGTGCGGGATGGCGACGGTCGGATCACCAACTATGTGGCGGTCTTCTCCGATATTACCCACGTCAAACGCTCGCAGATGCAGCTCGACCACATGGCGCACCACGACCCGCTAACCGATCTGCCCAACCGCACCCTGTTCAACGACCGGCTACACCAGGCGATTCGCCGCGCCGAGCGCAACGACGGCACCGTTGCGGTGCTGTTCATCGATCTGGACCGGTTCAAAAACGTCAACGACACCCTGGGCCATCCGGTCGGCGACCTGCTGCTACAGGATGTGGCCCGGCGGCTGCAGAACCTGCTGCGCGAAGAGGATACCGTGGCGCGGCTCAGCGGTGATGAGTTTATCGTGCTCATCGAGGATCTGGAGCGCCCCGAGGTGGCCGAGGGTGTGGCGCGCAAGGTGATCGACAAACTCTCGCACCCCTTCTCGGTTCACGGCAACGAGCTCTTTATCGGGGCCAGCATCGGTATCAGCCTCTACCCCGATGACGGCCACACGGCGGCGAACCTGGTCAAATACGCCGATACCGCCATGTACCGGGCCAAGGAGGAGGGGCGCAACACCTATCAGTTCTACACCCAGGAGCTGACCGATAGTGTGGTCGAGCGCATGGAGCTGGAGGCGGCCCTGCGCCGAGCCCTGGAGCGGGATCAACTGGAGCTCCACTACCAGCCTCAGGTCGACCTGGCGCAAAGGCGTATCATCGGCGCCGAAGCACTACTGCGCTGGACCCATCCGGAACTCGGTAATGTACCGCCCGACAAGTTTATCCCTCTGGCCGAGGAGAGCGGCATGATTATCGAGATCGGCGACTGGGTGCTGCAGCAGGCCTGTACCCAGGCGGTGGCCTGGGCCAGACAGTACGAGGATTTCCGGCGCATCGCGGTCAACCTCTCCGGGGTGCAGATCCAGCGCCGCGACATCGTCGACAAGGTCGCCGCGGTACTGCGGCGCACCGGTCTCGAGCCGCACCTACTGGAGCTGGAGATCACCGAGAGCGTGCTCATGCACTACCCCGAGATCGCCGCCGAGACGCTACAGGGGTTGCGTAACCTCGGCGTGGAACTGGCCATCGACGACTTCGGTACCGGCTACTCCTCCATGAGCTACCTCAAACGCTTCCCGATCCAGAACCTGAAGATCGATCGCTCCTTCGTCATGGATATCCCCAAGGACAGCAACGACACCGCCATCACCCGCGCGGTGATCGCCCTGGGCAAGAGTCTGCAGCTGAGTGTCATCGCCGAGGGGGTGGAGACGGCCGAACAGGTGGAGTTTCTGCTGCACGAGGGGTGCGACATGGGGCAGGGCTACTACTTCAGCCGTCCGATCCCGCCGGGGCCGTTCCGCGACCTGCTCGAGGCGGCCCCCGGCGACGATGCCGAAGCGATTTGAGATAGCCCACTACACAGCGTCAAGTCAATCGAGACAATGAACAGAGTACTCATTCTCCTCTTTCTAGCACCACTGCTGGCGACCGTCGGCTGCAGCGAGCCGCCCAAGGCTGAAACGCACCAGGTCTACGTCTTCGGCACCCTGGTGGATATCACCATCTGGAACAGCGGACCGGCGCAGCAACAGCGCGCCGTGGCCGCCATCACCCAGGACTTTCAGCGCATGCACCACGACTGGCACGCCTGGGAGCCGGGACCGCTGGTGGATCTCAACCGTGCCATTGCCAACGGTGAGCCGGCAGATGTGATCCCCTCGCTCATCCCCATCATCGAGCGCTCCAGTGTACTCTCGGCGCAGAGCGAGGGGCTGTTCGACCCGGCCATCGGCGGGCTGCTCAACCTCTGGGGCTTCCAAAGCAGCGAACGCCCCAACGGACCGCCGCCCCCCGACGAGGCGATCGCCCGCTGGGTCGAGGCCAACCCGCGCATGTCGGACATCACCCTGGAGCAGGGGGAGCTGCGCTCGAGCAACCCGGCGGTACAGCTCGACTTCGGCGCCTTTGCCAAGGGCTATGCGGTGGATCTGGCGATAGAGCGGCTGCGTGAGTTCGGTATCGACAATGCCATCATCAACGCCGGCGGCGATCTGCGCGCCATTGGCGATAAAAACGGCGAGCCGTGGCGTGTCGGTGTCCGCCATCCGCAGGGGGAGGGGGTGCTGGCCTCGATTGAGGTGGCCGGAGATGAGAGCGTATTCACCTCCGGTAACTACATGCGCTATCGCGAACACGAGGGGGTACGCTACACCCATATCCTCGACCCGCGTACCGGCAAGCCGGTGGAGGGCATCACCTCGGTAACGGTAATCCACGACAACGGCGCCGTG
>JBNJGC010000088.1:0-10550 GCA_051747405.1 Pseudomonadota bacterium | reverse complement strand
CAGGTCCATGCCGCTATAGAGGTGCGCCACCTCCTCGGCGTAGCCGTTGAACATCTCGGTCTCCTGTTTGAAGATGTTGCCGATGCGCCGCTCGCGACTCTGGCTCCAGCGGGGGTGGCTAACGCTGGGATTGACGTTGGCAAAGAAGCCGTACTCGCTCGGGGCTGAGATATTCCAGCTGGTTCGGGGCTGGGTTTCGGTGAAGCGGATCTTGACGATCGATTTGATGCTTTTGAAGCCGTATTTCCACGGCACCACCAGCCGCAGCGGGGCGCCGTTCTGGTTGGGCAGCTCCTTGCCGTAGAGGCCGACGGCGAGAATTGTCAGCGGGTGCATCGCCTCGTCCATGCGCAGCCCTTCCACATAGGGCCACGGCAGGATTCCGCTGCGCTGCCCCGGCATCTGCTCTGGATCATAGAGGGTGGTGAATGCCACATATTTCGCCTTCGAGGTGGGTTTGAAGCGTGTGAGTAGATCGGCCAGCGGGAAGCCCACCCACGGGATCACCATCGACCACGCCTCGACGCAGCGCAGGCGGTAGATGCGCTCTTCCAGGGTGTGCGGTTTGAGGATATCTTCAAGGGCGAAGCTCCCGGTCACCTCGGCTTCACCTTCGATGGCCACCGACCACGGTTCGGTGCGCATCGCCGGTGCAAGCTCTGCCGGGGCCGATTTGCTGGTGCCGAATTCGTAGAAGTTGTTATACGTGGTGATATCCTCGAAGCTATTCCGCGCTTCGTCGCTGCTGAACGGCCCCTGCTTGAGCGGCGGATACGGCTTTAATTGCTGTGTGGCGGCACGGACGTTTAGCAGCGGCCATAGCAGAGTGCCGCCCACCGCGGCTGCCCCGCCCAGGGCGGCCATGGCGAGAAAGCGGCGACGTTCCCGGTAGAGGGCTTCGTCGGTGATCTCGGAGGGGCGGATCTTTCCCGGTTTTTTGATCAACATGGCATCACCTGTATCAGGGTTGGCGCGGCATGAAGCGGCGGCGTAGCCCGTGCCGAGGCTGGGTGTCGGTTCCGGCGCCGATAGAGAAGGGCATTACTAACATAATGACGTAGGTGGCGGAGAATTCAATGCCGATGCCACGGAATCGCCGTATCTAGTGCGATACCCATATAGGTTGCGCGGATCCGGCCAAGCGCATTGGTTAAGCAGTGCCGTCGACAGAAGGGCCGGGTAGCCGAGTTCGCTCAAGATGGGTCTCTTCGCCGAGGCTGTCGCTGATGGGTCTCGCGACGACCACGTGATTTATAAGGAAATTGGAATATTTTCAATTGCTTGTCCAGTTGCGCTACCATGCGCGCTGCCTGAAACCGGCGTTCGGGGGTTAGCAGGGATGTAACTCGTTGTTTGAGAATAGAATTAGTGAGTCTGTCATGAAAACCATTTCCCGTTCTGTGCGTCTTGCCCTGCTGGCGGGCGCCACTCTCTCCCTTCCTGCCTACGCCACCAACGGTTACCAGCTGATCGGTGTCGGTGCCTACCAGAAGAGTCTGGCCGGTGCGGTCACCGCCAACCCCGGCAGTGCCATGACCGCCGTCTCCAACCCGGCGGGGATGGCCCGTGTCGAGGCCCGGGCCGACTTCTCCATGGAGGCGTTTATGCCCGAGCGCTCCGTGGATTTCAGCGCCATGGGCGGTCAGGGCAGCGAAAGCGCCGTGGATATGTACGGTGTGCCGGCCATCGGTTGGTCCGCACCCACCTCCGACGGTAGCAAGGTCCACTTCGGTGGCGGTATGTTCGGCACCTCCGGTATGGGGGTCGATTACGCCATGACCAATATGGCGCCGGGTTACTTTACCGATCCGAGCGATCCGAATACGTTTCAAAATGACCCCCTCAACTGGACCGGCTACAGCAACATCTCCTTTTGGCAGATGGCCCCCGGTTTTGCCTGGGAGGTGAGTGATCGCCTGAGCCTCGGCGCCACCCTCAACATCGACTACCAGTCGGTCGCCTTCAAGCAGCGCGTGGTCGCCGATAGCGGTGCCGTGATGCAGAACTTTGACCTGAGCCGCGGCGCCAGCGGTTTCGGCCTCGGTTTCGGCGCCGGCCTGCTCTACGATGTTAGCGAGCAGCTCACCCTTGGCTTCAACTACAAGAGCAAGCAGTCGTTCGACCCGCTGGAGTATCAGCTGGGCGAGGGGGATATTAGCAATCAAAACGGTGCGGCCCCGGCAGGGACCTATAAGCTGGATCTGGACTTCCCGCAGCAGGCGGCAGCGGGTGTTGCCTACCGCCCCAATGGTGCCCTGACCGTCTCGGCGGACATGAAGTGGATCGAGTGGTCGGACACCATGGACAAGCTGGCGGTGAAAGGGCCGGGCGGCTTCAGTATGCCGATGGATCCGGGCTGGGATGATCAGACCGTCTACGCCCTGGGTGTGGCCTACGCCGTGAGCCCGAAGGTGAACCTGCGCGCCGGTTATAACTACGCCGAGGCGCCGTTCGGTGAGAACGAGGTGAGCAGCAACCTGCTCCTGCCGGCCATCGTCGAGACACACTACACCGTGGGCATGGACTACCGCCTGAATAACCGCTGGGAGCTGGCGTGGCACTATATGCACGTGCCGGAGAAGACCCTGAGCGCCCCGGCGGATGATGCCAACGCACGGGGTACCGAGATCAGCCTCTCCGAGACCTCCTTTGGTATGAATATCGGGTATCGGTTTTGATGGGTTGCTAGTTGCTAGTTGCTAGTTGCTAGGGGCTAGGGGTGGGAACCTGGAATAGAGTGCAGGTTCTAATCCTGACCCCTGACCCCTGACCCCTGACCCCTGACCCCTGACCCCTGACCCCTGACCCCTGACCCCTGACCCCTGACCCCTGACCCCTGACCCCTGACCCCTGACCCCGGACCCCTGACCCCTGACCCCTGACCCCTGACCCCTGACCCCTGACCCCTGACCCCTGACCCCTGACCCCTGACCCCGTCCCCTGCTATCATGGCGCCCCATGGATGCCATTGAACTGAGTCTGTTTTCCAGCCGTATCGAGGCGGTCTGCGATGAGATGGGGGCGGTGCTGCGCCGCAGTGCCTTTTCGCCCAATATCAAGGACCGGCTCGACTTCTCCTGTGCGGTGTTCGATGCCGAGGGGCAGCTCTGCGCCCAAGCGGCGCACATCCCGGTACACCTGGGCTCCATGGCCTACGCCATGCGCGATATCGTCGGTAGCACCGAGTGGCACGCGGGGGATATGGTGGTGGTGAATGACCCCTTCCTCGGCGGTACCCACCTGCCCGATGTCACCGTGATCGCGCCGCTGTTTGTCGACGGCGTGCTGCTTGGGTTTGTCGCCAACCGCGCCCACCACGCCGATATCGGCGGCAACGCCCCCGGTTCGATGCCCATCTCCCGCTCGCTGGAGGAGGAGGGGATTGTGATCCCGCCCTCCCTCCTGGTGCGTGGCGGTCGGCTGGATGAGAGGTTGCTGGCGGAGATCGTCGGTAGCACCGGCAATAGCCACGAGCTGCAGGGCGACTTCGCGGCGCAGATGAGTGCCAACCGCAGCGGCGTGGCGCGGCTGGCGGAGCTGGTGGCCGTCTACGGTGCGCATGGCTACCGGGAGGCGCTGGAGCAGCTCAATGACTATGCCGAGCGTCTTGCGCGTACGGCGCTGAGGGCGATCCCGGACGGCTGCTACCGTTTCCTCGATCGGCTCGATGACGATGGCTTGGGCAACGATGACCTGCCTATCCAGGCGGCGGTGACGGTCCGCGGCAGCGATGTGGTGGTCGACTTTACTGGCACGGCGGCGCAGACGGCGGGTAACGTGAACTGTCCCCTGTCGGTGGCAGCGGCGGGGGTCTACTATGTCTTTCGCTGTCTGATGCCGACACAGACGCCGGCCAGCGCCGGGGCGTTTCGGCCCATTACCCTGAGCGCTCCCAGCGGTTCGCTGCTCAATGCCGAGCGGCCCGCGGCGGTGGCGGCGGGTAATGTGGAGACATCCAGCCGGGTGGTGGATGTGATCTGCGGCGCCCTGGCGCAGGCGATCCCGGCACAGATCCCCGCCGCCAGCCACGGCTCGATGAACAACCTGGCGATGGGCGCGCGCGGGGATGCCGACGGCTGTGGCAAGTGGGACTACTATGAGACGATGGGTGGCGGTATGGGGGCAGGGCGTGACGGCGGCGGCCTTGCGGCGGTGCAGACCCACATGACCAACACCCTGAACACCCCCATCGAGGTGCTGGAGATGCACTATCCGCTGCGCCTGCGCCGCTACGCCCTGCGCCGCGGCTCCGGCGGTGCCGGTAAGCGTGACGGTGGCGATGGGATGGTGCGGGAGTTTGAGTTTCTCTCCGCCGCTGAGGTGACGCTGTTGACCGAACGGCGGCGCTACGCCCCGTGGGGGCTGGCCGGCGGCGGCAATGGGGCCTGTGGCGAGAACTGTCTCAACGGTGAGCGGTTGCCGGGTAAAGTGAGCGTGCCGGTCCAGACCGGTGACAGACTGAGCGTCGCCACCCCCGGTGGCGGGGCGTGGGGGGGAGTGGATGATTAGAGCAATCGTTGCCGGGGTGCTGTGCGCGGCGCTGCTTGCCGGCTGCGCCTCGGCGGTGAGTAGTGGCTACGGCCAGGGCGGGCGTAGCAGTGACGGGCGCAGCTATCAGGAGGCGCACCGGGATAACCGTATTAGCGCTGCCGTCAACCGACTGCTGGTGGGAGATCGCCAAGTCTCGGCAATGGATATCGATGTTGCCACGCGCGACGGGGTGGTGACCCTTGTCGGCACGGTGGCGGACACGACAGTGGCGCGCCGTGCCGAGCGGCTGGCCACCTCGGTCGAGGGTGTGGTGCAGGTGATCAACCGGTTACGGGTTGCGCGTTAAAAGAGGTCTGGCTATGTGCGGTATATGCGGAGAGTTGAGGTTCGACGGCAAGGCGCCGGAGTTGGGGCGTATCGGTCGAATGCTGGAGCGGCTGGAGCGACGCGGCCCGGACCATGAGGGAAGTTACTCCGAGGGGCCGGTGGCGCTGGGTCACCGACGGCTGTCGATTATCGATCTCTCCGAACGGGGTAACCAGCCGATGGTCGATACCGCCTTGGGGCTGGCGATCGTCTTCAACGGCACCATCTATAACTACCCGGAGCTGCGCGAGCAGCTCAAGGGGCTGGGGCACAGCTTCGCCTCCGACGGCGATACCGAGGTGATCCTCAAGGCCTACGCCGCCTGGGGCGAGCAGTGCACCGAACGGCTCACCGGCATGTTCGCCTTCGCCGTGTGGGATATGCCGAACCAACGACTGTTCATGGCCCGCGATCGCCTCGGTATCAAGCCGCTCTACTACAGCCAGACCGAACACGGCTTTCTCTTCGCCTCCAACACCCAGGCGCTGCTGGCCACCGGCGCGGTGGATACCGCCATCGACCCGGTGGCGCTGCACCACCAGTTTACGCTGCATGCGGTGATCCCCGCGCCGCGCACCATCCTCAAAGGGGTGCGTAAGCTCCAGCCGGGCCACAGCCTGACCATCGACAAGTCGGGCAATACCCACCTCAAGCGCTACTGGCAGCTCTACGCCTCGCGTCCGGCCGAGCCGCGCAGTGAACAGGCGTGGATCGAGGCGGTGCACGAGGCGCTGAAAAAGTCGGTGAAGCGACGGCTGGAGATCGCCGATGTGCCGGTGGGGGTGCTGCTCTCCGGCGGCCTCGACTCCTCGCTGCTGGTGGGGCTGCTGGCGGAGCAGGGGGTGGAGGATATCCTTACCTTCTCCATCGGTTTCGAGGACCAGCCCGAGGAGCAGGGCAGCGAGTTTGAGTATTCCGATCAGGTGGTGGCGATGTACAACACCCGCCACCACAAATACCACATTCCCAACGACCAGGTGCTCAAGCGCCTGCCCGAGGCGGTCTCGCAGATGGCCGAGCCGATGGTGGGACAGGATGCGGTGGCCTTCTACCTGCTCTCCGAGCGGGTCGCGCAGGAGGTGAAGGTGGTGCAGAGCGGCCAGGGGGCCGACGAGGTTTTTGCCGGCTACTTCTGGTACCCGCTGATGGCCGCCGGGCAGGGGAGCGACCTGGAGCGTTTCGCCCGCCACTATTTCGACCGCCCGCACAGCGAGTTTCTGGAGACGGTGAGCGAGCAGTACCGCGGCGAGGACCATACCTCGAAACTGGTTGAGGAGCTGCTGGCCGAGCCCGGCGCCGAGGAGTATCTGGACAAGGTGCTGCGCATGGACACCACCACGCTGATCGTCGATGACCCGGTGAAAAGGGTCGATAACATGACCATGGCCTGGGGGCTGGAGGCGCGGGTGCCGTTTCTGGATCACGAGCTGGTGGAGCTGGCGATGGCGATGCCCCCCGAGATGAAGCTCGGCCCGGATGGTGACGACCACAAATATGCGCTCAAGCAGGTGGCGCGCGGCCTCATCCCCGATGCGGTGATCGACCGGCCCAAGGGCTACTTCCCCATGCCGGCGCTCAAATACGTGCGCGGGGAGTTTCTGGAGTTCATGCGCGAGATCCTCGACTCCGAGGCCTGTCGCAATCGCGGACTGTTCAACCGCGAATATGTGGATAAACTGCTGGCCGACCCGGACAACGAGGCGCACTTTACCAAGCTGCGCGGCTCCAAGCTGTGGCACCTGGCGCTGCTGGAGCTGTGGCTGCAATCCAACGTGGATTCACTGCAGGCTGGATAGGCCGGTGGGGTATCCGCCGATCTCGAGGCGGGTACTTGAAGTTGCCGGCAGATGTCTCCACCTTAGCCAGAACCCCGATCCAAACCCAATGTTAGGAGAGCAGAATGGACGTGTTGCAGCGTATCGATGAGCAGGTCAAGAACAACCCCATCGTCATCTACATGAAGGGCACCCCGCAGATGCCCATGTGTGGCTTCTCCAGCCGCACCGCTCAGGCGATGCAGGCCTGCGGCGTCGAGTTTGCCTACGTCAATGTTCTGGCCGACCCCGAGATCTTCGAGAACCTGCCGCGCTACCAGAACTGGCCCACCTTCCCGCAGATCTATGTCAACGGCGAGCTCATCGGCGGTCACGACATCGTCATGGAGATGTACCAAAAAGGGGAGCTCAAGCCCCTGCTGGAGGAGGCCGCCGGCAAGAAGGCGGAGGATCAGCAGTAGGCGCGCCTTTCAGCCTCCTTACTCTTGGCGGGCGGCGATGGGACAGCCGCCCAGGGAGTGCCACAGGTTGACGATGGCACAAAACAGCTCGGCGGTACGCTCGGCATCGTAGAGGGCGGAGTGGGCCTGACTGTTGTCCCACTCTATCCCCGCCGCTCTGGCCGCCTTGGCCAGCACCGTCTGGCCGTAGGCCAGGCCGCCCAGGGTGGCGGTGTCGAAGGTGCTGAAGCTATGAAACGGACTCTTCTTCGTGCCGGTCCGCTCAATCGCCGCCTTGATAAACCCCAGATCGAAAAACGGGTTGTGCCCCACCAGAATCGCACGGGTGCAGCCCTGCTGCTTTACCTCCTCACGGATCGGGGTGAAAATCGTCTCCAGCGCCTTGCTTTCGCTCTTTGCCATGCGAAAGGGGCTGAACGGGTCGATACCGGTAAACTCCAGCGCCCGTTTGTCCAGATTGGCGCCGGGGAAGGGCTCGACGTGGCAGGAGAAGCTCTGCGACCGGTAAAGCCTGCCGCTCTCGTCCATGCGCACGGTAACCGCGGCGATCTCCAGCAGGGCGTCGGTCTGGGCATTGAAGCCGGCGGTCTCCACGTCGACCACCACCGGGAGGAAACCGCGAAAGCGGTTGGCGATCTGATATTGGCTCGAATCTGACATGGGGGCAGAGCTTACCGGATCGCGGCCTGTTTTTCTAAAATAGGGATATAGCCATGCACACAAAGCGGAAATTGTTACACGCACTCACTCTGTTGCTCATCGTTGTGCTGGCCGCGCCGCTGCAGGCCGGGCAGGCGCTGTTGTGGCGGGTGGAGACGCCGCAGGGGCAGGTCAGCCACCTGTTCGGGACCATCCACTCGGAGGATGCCCGTGTGCTGGAGCTGCCCCCTCCGGTCGAGCAGGCCTTTGCTGAGGCCCGCACCGTTGTGCTGGAGATGCGGTTGACCGACAAGGTGCAACAGCAGCTGATGCAGGCGATGATGTTGCCGCCAGGGCAAGCGCTGCGGCAGCGCCTGCCCCCCGATCTCTACCGCCAGAGCCTGACGGCGATGGCCGAGCGGGGCTACCCCGAAGCGTTCACAGAGCGGCTGCGCCCCTGGGCGATCACCCTCATCCTCAATATGCCACCCTCGAAAACCGGCCAGTTTCTCGACAAGGTTCTCTCTGAGCGAGCGCTCTCCGGTGGCAAGCGGGTGGTGGGGCTGGAGCGACCCGAGGAGCAGTTGGCCGTGTTCACCGACCTCAGTGGTGAAGATCAGCGGCAACTGCTCAGACAGACCCTCGCCGACTACCGCGAGCTACCGCCGTTGATAGAGGCGATCACCACCGCCTGGTTGGCGCGGGATTTGGCCCGCCTGGAGGAGTTGAACGAGGAGACCCTGAAGGGGCTTCCAGAGGGGTTGGCCCAGCGTTTCGAGAAGGCCCTCATCGACGAGCGCAACCGGCGCATGGCCGAGAGGGCCACGACCTATCTGCAACAAGGTGGGGCCTTTATCGCCGTGGGGACGATGCATCTGGTCGGCCCGGAGGGGCTGGTGGCGCTGCTACGCAAGAGGGGGCTGGAGGTCGACGCGGTTTATTGAGTGCCGCATACTGCCGCCGGGGTTTGGCGCTCTCGCCAGGGGGCCGGGGGTTAAACCATCCGCCACTGCACCGTCTCACCGGCGCGGTAGGGGACCAGCACATCCTCTGCAAATGCGTAGTTGGCCGGGACCTCCCATGGCTCTTTGCGCAGGGTGATGGTGTCGCGGTTACGGGGCTGGCCGTAGAAGTCGGCGCCGTGGTGGCTGGCGAAGCCCTCCAGCCTGTCCAGGGCACCGGCCTGTTCGAACACCTCGGCGTAGAGCTCGATGGCGGCGTGGGCCGAATAGATGCCGGCGCAGCCGCAGGCACTCTCCTTGGCCCCACGGCCGTGGGGGGCGCTGTCGGTGCCGAGGAAGAATTTGGGATTGCCGGAGGTGGCCACCTCCACCAGCTTCTCGCGGTGGCTCTCACGCTTGAGCACCGGCAGGCAGTAGTGGTGCGGGCGCATCCCGCCCACCAGCATGGCGTTGCGGTTGAGCAGCAGGTGTTGCGGCGTAATGGTGGCGCCGACCTTGTCGCCGGCAGCGAGTACGAACTCGGCCATCTCCCGGGTGGTGATGTGCTCGGCCACCACCTTCAGCTCCGGTATGCGCTCCAGCAGCGGTGCCAGCACCGTCTCCAGAAAGACCCGCTCGCGATCGAAGATATCCACCTCACTGGCGGTCACCTCGCCATGTACCAGCAGCGGCATGCCCACTTCCGCCATCGCCCGCAGGGTCGCCTCGGCGTGGCGGATGTCGGTCAGCCCCGAGTCGGAGTTGGTGGTGGCGCCGGCGGGATAGAGCTTGACCGCCTGTACGGCTCCGCTCTCCCGGGCGCGGGCAATCTCCTCCGGCGGGGTGTTGTCGGTCAGATAGAGGGTCATCAGCGGGGTAAAAGCGCTCCCCTGCGGCAGGGCCGAGAGAATACGTTCACGGTAGGCCAGCGCCTGTTCGGTGGTGGTCACCGGCGGCTTGAGGTTGGGCATGATAATGGCGCGGGCAAAGCGCGCAGCGCTGTGGCCGACCACCGCTTTGAGGGCGGCGTCATCACGCAGGTGCAGGTGCCAGTCGTCGGGGCGGGTGAGGGTCAGTTCTTGCATGGCGTTTCGATCCGGTTGGCGATGGGTCAGGAGTCGGTGTGGTACGGCTGCGGGGCGCTGAGACTAGCCGTCGAGCGCCTCGCCGAAGCGGGCCATGACCACGGCGCGCATCGCCGCCTCCAGCACACTCTTGCCGTGGGCGAGGATATCCGGTTCGCAGGAGGCGGCCCACTCCTCGGTCCCTTCGGTATTCCAGTTGATGTCGATACGATACGCCTCGATGAGCGGACCACCCTGGGACCAGTAGCGGCTGGGGTTCCACTTGCGAGGCGGCAGATTGTGGCCGGGGTCATAGCAGGGGCTGCCGTCATTGTCGGTAGAGAGCGCGATCCCCCGGGCCTTGGCCACCCACTCATCCAGCGTCCTACCTTCCAGTTCGCTTGCCTTCATAACGGTTTAATCTGCTTGTGGTCACGATGCGCCTATCCTAGCCCGAATGCGCCACAAATTCACCTCACGGAGGCGTAGGATCAGGGCAACCGCATACTTTGTCATAGCTTGTGTAAGCCCTTGATTTACGGTCGTCTGCCGCAAGGACGCGGCAGTCGAGCCTCCAGGGAGGGATTCACGACGTACCGTAAATCATGGGCTTACACTAGCTGTACGCGGGGTGTCATGTAAGTATGCGCTGATCCTGGGCGCAGGATATTGATTGCTGGATGCTTTTTTCTAAGACGGGCGCGGGTGCAGTACACTAGTGTAGTGTTTCATACTGATTGACGTTTTCAGCGTGACGAGAAGCCGTTAGCTGCAAGGCGCGTTGCGCAGGGAATGGCGCGCCCTTTCCAAGCA
>JBNJGC010000087.1:0-10797 GCA_051747405.1 Pseudomonadota bacterium | reverse complement strand
GGTCCAGCTGGATACCCAGCTGCGCATAACAGCGCTGAACCGCACTACTACCGGAGTGCTTACCCAATACCAATACATGCTCGCGACCAACGCTGGCCGGGTCGATCCCCTGGTAGTTCTGTGGGTCTTTGATGAGACCGTCGACATGGATGCCCGACTCATGGGTAAACACCCCGCTCCCGACAATGCTTTTATCCCAGGGAAGAGGCCTTCCCGAGGCGGCGGCAACCATCTCGGCAAGTGTCTGGTAGCGCTTCAGATCGACGCCGCAGTCAATCCCCTCAAGGATCTGCATCCCCATCACCACCTCTTCCAGTGCCGCGTTGCCGGCGCGCTCACCCAGACCGTTTACCGTGGTATTGACGTGGCTGGCACCGGCGCGGATCGCGGCCAGTGTATTGGCTGTCGCCAGGCCGAGGTCGTCGTGCGCATGCATCTCTATATCAATATCGCTGCTGTGGTAGAGGCGGTAGATGCGCTCAAAGACGCGAAATGGCTCCATGATGCCGACCGTGTCGGCAAAGCGAAATCGATCCGCGCCAGCCGTTTGCGCCACTTCGACCGCGCGTAACAGAAAGTCGTCATCGGCGCGTGAGGCGTCCTCACCTCCGAGCCCCACAGCCAACCCCATGTCACAGGCACGGCGGACATGCTGATCAATCGCCTTGAGGGCCCATGCACGATCTTTTCCGAGTTTTTTGTACAACTGCTGATCGGAGAGCGGCAGCGAGAGATCGATCCGTTCAACCCCAAGCCCCTTGCATGCTGCGAGGTCTTCATCTCGCATGCGACACCAGACCAGCAACTCGGCATCCAGCTTGAGCGACACCAGAGTGCGTATCTCCTCACGCTCCTCCACGCCCATGGCGGGGATGCCACACTCCAGCTCATGCACTCCGAGCTCATCCAAAGCCCGTGCAATCGCCACCTTCTCCTCAAGGGTGAAGGCGACACCGGCCGTCTGCTCGCCATCACGCAGGGTGGTATCGTCAATGGTGATACGTCGCTGCCCAGACATCACTCACCTCATGCATATTTGGGGGCGAAGGCCTGTTCCGGATCCTCCACCGGCCCGTTATCACCCCAGTAGGGTGAGAGGCGGCGGAGCTTCTCTACAATAGGTGGCACGGCGGCAATGACCCGCTCCACCTCGTCGATAGAGTTGTAGCGGGATAGGGAGAATCGCACCGTGCCGTGAGCGGCAGTGTAGGGGATGCCCATCGCCTTCATCACATGCGAAGGCTCCAGCGAGCCGGAGGTGCATGCCGAACCGGACGAGGCGGCGATGCCTACCTTGTTCATCATCAGCAGGATCCCCTCCCCTTCGATGTACTCGAAGGCGATGTTGGCAGTGTTGGGGAGTCGGTTGTCGGGGTCACCGGTCACGAAGGCGTTCGGAATGGCGGCAAGCAGTCCCTCCTCCAGACGATCACGCATCGCCTTGACCCGGGTGTTCTCCTCTTCCATATGCTGCTGGGCAAGCTCGCACGCCTTACCCAGTGCCACGATGGAGGCGCTATTTTCGGTGCCGGCGCGGCGACCGCGCTCCTGGTGGCCGCCTCGCAGCAGTGGACGAAATCGGGTGCCGCGGCGCAGGTAGAGAACGCCGATGCCCTTGGGGGCGTGCAGCTTGTGGCCGGAGAGCGAGAGCATATCGATCTTGCTGTTCTTGAGGTCGAGCGGGATCTTGCCGACCGCCTGCACCGCATCGGTGTGAAACATTACGCCGGCAGCGTTGGCCATATCGGCCATCACCTCTACCGGAAAGAGTGTGCCGGTTTCATTGTTGGCCCACATCACGGAAACGATAGCGACATTGTCACAGAGCAGCGACTGATATGCGTTGAGGTCCAGGCGCCCTTTTTCATCCACCTTGAGTTTGTGGACGGTGTAGCCGTCCTTTGCTAGGTAGTCGCACAGCGTGAGTACCGCCGGATGTTCGACCTCGGTGGTGA
Organism: Pseudomonadota bacterium; assembly: GCA_051747405.1. Lineage (GTDB taxonomy): Bacteria > Pseudomonadota > Gammaproteobacteria > Thiohalomonadales > Thiohalomonadaceae > JAPHTQ01. The sequence continues at coordinate 8,842 of JBNJGC010000087.1, read as the reverse complement.
TGATCTCCCGGCGCTGGGGTTGCGCCTTAAGCGCAGAGAGAATAGCGGTGCTGTCGGATTCGGTACCGCAAGAGGTAAAGAGGATCTCGTCGTCACGTTCAGCCCCGAGCAGCGCCTGTACCTGACGTCGGGCATTCAACAGAGCACGGCCCACCTTGTCGCCAAAGCTGTGCAGGGATGAGGGGTTGCCGAACTGTTCGCTAAAATACGGCAGCATCGCCTCGACCACCGCCGGATCGACACAGGTCGTGGCATTGTTGTCAAAGTAGATATCGGACATCGCTTATACCCCCACAGCCGGCTTGGCCACCTGGCTGACAGGGACCAGTTTGATGAACTCCCCCAGCTCTTCTATCAGCTTCTGCTGGATACCCTGGAGGGTCATGGAGGCCATCTGGCAACCGGAGCAGGCGCCGATCATGGTGACGTAAACCGTTTTCCCATCGATATCGACCAGCTCCACATCGCCATGGTCGCGCTGCAGCATTGGACGGATCTCCTCGAGGATCTCCTCAATGCGGCGCATGCGCTGCAGATTGGTCATCCTCCCTGATGCGATGGCAGGGGCCGCTGCCGGGGCAGGCGCTGCCGCTGGGCCCTGCGCCGGTTCGGCCTTGGGCGTATCCGCCAGCATACGCTCCAGCACCTCCTCAATGCCTTCGTGGCAGGAGGAGCAGCCGCCGCCGGCCTTGGTGTAGTTGGTCACATCCTCGACCGTGGTCAGTCCGTTCTCACGGATCGCCTTTTCAATCATCACCTCGTCGATGGCAAAGCACTTGCAGATCAAGGCGCCCTCTTCGTGGTCGTCGACCCACTCCTCGCCACGGTAGTCGGCGATGGCCGCCTCCAACGCCTCGCGGCCCATCACCGAACAGTGCATCTTCTCCGGCGGCAGACCCTCCAAAAAATCGGCAATATCCTGGTTGGAGACCTTGAGCGCTTCGTCCACACTCATCCCTTTGACCATCTCGGTGAGAGCCGATGATGAGGCGATGGCCGATCCGCAGCCAAATGTCTGAAAACCGGCCTCGAGGATAATGTCGGTCTCCGGATCAACTTTAAGTGTCAGGCGCAGTGCATCACCACAGGAGATGGAGCCCACCTCACCAGTCGCGTTGGCCTCCTCGACGGCACCGGCGTTCTTGGGGTTGAAGAAGTGCTCTTTAACCTTTTCCGAATAGTCCCACATATGTCACCCCGTGATTATGCTGAGAAGGATTTACCGCAGCCGCAGGAGGCGGAAGCGTTGGGATTGGTGAAGGTAAAGCCGGAGCCCTCGATGCTCTCGGCAAAGTCGATGGTGGTGCCGTCCAACAGCGGAGCGCTGGCCGGATCGAGAAAGACCTTGATCTTGCCATGCTCCACCACGGTATCTTCGCTGTTGGCCGAGGCCTCGATGGAGAGGTTGTAGGTGTAACCGGAGCAGCCGCCCCCGGTGATGGCGATGCGCAGACCGCCTGTGGGGTTGTCAGACCCTTTAATAAAAAGGGCTGCGGCCTTGGCGGCCTTGTCGGTCATATCAATCATTTGCTCTTGCTCCCAAACGTCGCGTTACCAGCTCTACCAGAAGCGGGAGCAAGCGGTGTGCCACAGAAGCCACAAAAAATTGATGTGCGATTTCAGACGGTTACAGGCAGTCTCAGCTGAGGTGATTGGGGACATCGAGACTTTAAGAAGACAAAATGTCGCAAACGTGACAGTGAACCTCAGCCCCCCGAAGGAGGCGTTACGCTACTGGTCGGAGAAACAGGCAAAGAACGCCGCGGCCTTGTCGAAGGTCTCCTGATACTCCTGCTCTGAGTCTGAATCGGCGACGATGCCGCCGCCGGCCGAATAGTAGAGCCTGCCGTCGGTGTGAATAGCAGTACGGATGGCGATGTTGGTGTCCATACCCCCATCGAAGCCGATAAAGCCGATACTGCCGCAGTAGACCCCTCGCCGCTGCGGCTCCAGCTGTTCGATGATCTCCATCGCACGCTGCTTGGGCGCACCGGTGATGGAGCCACCAGGGAAGGCGGCGCGCAGCAGAGAGAGCGCATCCTCGCCCTCCGCCAGATGGCCCTCGACGGTACTCACCAGGTGGTGGACGGTGGCGAAACTCTCGACGTGAAAAAGCTCTGTCACCTCGATACTTCCCGGTCGACAGCTTCTGCCCAAGTCGTTGCGCAACAGGTCGACAATCATGACATTCTCCGCCCTGTCCTTGGTGCTGCCGGCCAACTCCCTTGCCAAGGCGCGATCCTGTGCGGGCGTCTCTGAACGGCGCCGCGTCCCTTTGATCGGACGGGTCTGCACCCACGACCTTTGTTTGCGCAAAAAGCGCTCGGGGGAGGTGGAGAGGATCTGCAGATCCGGCAGATTGAGATAGGCGGAGAAGGGGCCCGCGCTCCGCCGCCTGAGCTGGAGATACCCCGCCCAGGGGCTTCCCTCTACGCGCACCGCGAAGCGCTGCGCCAGGTTCACCTGATAGCAGTCGCCCTGTCCGAGGTAGTGCTGCACGCGGGAAAAGGCGTGTTGATAGTCGCGCCGGCTCATATTGGAGCGCAGCGGCGCTGTCGCCGTGAGCGCAGCAGGCGGCTGTGTGGCCGCTCTGGGGGGGGAAGCGAAGCGCTGCAGCAGTCGCCGCCACTCAGCGGCGTGTTCGTCGGCGAACCGGTTTGAGACGATCCAGCAGCGGCGCTCGTGGCGATCACAGACGATGGCCCAGTGGTAAACGCCCACAGCCATTTGCGGCAGTGAGAGATCTTCCTCTGCCAGGTTGGGAAGGCGTGTCAGCAGCCGGGCCAGATCATAGCCAAAGTAACCCATCGCCCCGCCGGCAAAGGGCAGTTCAGTCTCGCTCTGCTGCTGGGGACCGAGCAGCTGGCGCAGCAGGGTGAAAGGGTCGCTCTGCACCTTTCGGACGGCGCCATCGCGGTTGGTTATCGTGGTAACACCATCCCGGGTGATCAGCGTCGTCTGGGGTTCGGCCACCATGATATCGTAGCGCCCCGCCATCTGCGGCTCCGTCCCGCTGTCGAGCCAAATCGACCACGGCAGCGGTGCAAGGGGGGCGAACACGGTGGCCAGATCCCCATCCTGTGGATAGGGTAGCTCTGCTCTCAACACTCGAGACATGCGACCGTCGTACAATTCGTTTTAGCGTGGCGCGGGGGGGTAAATCACAGGCTATTCGACCAGCTCATGCTTGAGTGCGTAGTGGGTCAACTCAGCGTTATGCTTCATCTTCATCTTGTCCAAGATGCGAGAGCGGTAGGTACTGATCGTTTTGACGCTCAAGGAGAGCATTTCACCGATCTCCGAGACGGTCTTGCCCGAGGCGATAAGGCGCAGCACCTCAAACTCGCGATCGGAGAGATTCTGGTGGGGCAGCTCATCGGCGTTGTCGTCCAGTTCAAAGACCAGCTTCTCCGCCACCTCCGGACTGATATAGCGCCCGCCGTTTTTAACCCGGGCAATGGCACTCAGCAGGGCATCCGGTGCACTCTCCTTGGTCATGTAGCCGGAGGCGCCGGCGCGGATAGCACGCAGCGCATACTGGTCCTCCGGGTACATGCTGAGGATGAGTACCGGCAGGCGCTTCCACTCACTCTTGATACGTTTGAGAACCTCGATCCCGCTCTTTCCCGGCAGGCCGATATCGAGTAGCACCAGATCCCACTCTGCGTCGCGCAGCATCTGAATGGCATCGCCGCCGTTGCCCGCCTCACCGATGCTCACCGCTTCATCCATCTCCGCAACAATCTGTTTTATCCCCTGCCGGACCACGGCGTGATCGTCCACGATCAAAACCTTCATTAGTCATCCCCTCCATTCAAGGGCAGACTCAGCGTGACCTGTGTGCCACCGCTGTCCCCAGCGCGAACATCAAGACTGCCGCCGATGGATGCCGCCCGTTCGTTCATACCCAGAATACCGTATGAGCCCTTTTTTAATTTATTCTCATCGTCGATGCCGACACCGTCATCGAAAATGGTCAGACTGATACTGCGATTATCCACGTCGTGGTGCAGCCGCACATCGATGTGTCTTGCCCTGGCATGTTTGGCGATGTTGGTCAGCGACTCCTGAAAAATGCGGAAAACCGTGATCTCGTGCTCTTTGCTCGACAGGTTGAGTGCATCGATATCGTGATGGAAGCGACAATCGATCCCGTAGCGCTTGCAGAAGTCCTCCAGCTGCCACTCCAGGGCCGCCACCAACCCCAGGTCGTCCAGCACGGCGGGGCGCAGGTCGGTGATGATACGCCGCATGGACTTGATGGCGTTGTCCAGGTGCTCCCCCATGACGACGAACTTCTCCTCCGCATCATCGCCATTACCGGAGAACCGCTTCTCCAGCCAGCGGGTGTCCATCTTGAGCGCCGTCAGAAGCCCGCCAATCTCATCGTGGATATCGCGCGCAATGAGCGCCCGTTCGCGCTCACGCACCGTCTCGATATGGGTGGTCAACTCGCGCAGGCGTTGTTGATAGCTACTGACGCGCTGCTTGGCCTGCGCCGCCTCCAGGGCATTGTTGATCGCCGGGGCCAGACGTGAGAGGTGGTCCTTCATCACAAAGTCGTACGCCCCCGCCTTCATCGCCTCTACCGCCATCTCTTCACCGATGGTGCCCGAGACGATAATCAGCGGAATATCCAGATTGCGTTTTAACAGTTCAAGCAGCGCGGCAATGGAGGAGAAGCCGGGAAGGCTGTGGTCGGAGATGATGATATCCCAGTCATTGCGCCGCTCCAGCGCCTCAATCATCCCCTGCTTGTTATAGACCCGCTCATAGTCGAGCTGGTAGCCGTTGAGCTCCAGCTCGGCGACGAGCAGCAGGGCATCATCCTCCGAGTCCTCGATGATCAGGACGTTGAGATCCATGCCCCGCCCTACTCTTCCGCCGTCTCGTTAAGCACCAGCCAATAGAGCCCCAACTGCTGCACCGCAGCGAGAAACTCCGCGAAGTCGACCGGCTTGCGGACAAAGCTGTTGGCACCCAGATCGTAGCTGCGCAGAATATCCAGCTGCTCGCTGGAGGTGGTGAGGATCACCACCGGCACGCGCTTGGTGCTCTCCTCCTCACGGATTCGGCTCAGCACCTCCAGCCCATCGACCTTGGGCAGCTTCAGGTCGAGTAGAACCAGTTGAGGGTTACCACGGGGACGGTCGGCATACTCGCCACGATAGAGAAGGTAGTCGAGCGCCTCCACACCATCCCTGGCGACCACCACCTTATTGAGGATGTGGTTCTCCTCCAGGGCATTCATCGTCAGGAGGACATCATCGGGGTTATCCTCGACCAACAGTATCGTGCGCTCGGGCATTGCAATATCCTTGTTAACGTAGAGCCACTGCGGCAATGATAACGATGATAAAGGAGCTACACAGCGATTTCATCCAAAAAGTGGGAAAACAGGCAACGGATGGCAGTCGGCTTTCTCTTTATTGGCCGGGGCGAGAGGGTGAGAGGCGATCCTTTGTCCAGTGGACAAAGGAAGCGTCTCGAACGCCCGCAGGGCCGGGAATCCCGAGCCCCTTCGGATCAAAAAAGCCGACTGGAAGTCGGCTTTCTCTTTATTGGTCGGGGCGAGAGGGTGAGAGGTGACCCTTTGTCCAGTGGACAAAGGAAGCGCCTCGAACGCCCGCAGGGCCGGGAATCCCGAGCCCCTTCGGATCAAAAAAGCCGACTGGAAGTCGGCTTTCTCTTTATTGGTCGGGGCGAGAGGATTTGAACCTCCGACCACCTGCACCCCATGCAGGTGCGCTACCAGGCTGCGCTACGCCCCGAATGTCTTCATCCCCATGGAATGAGCGGCGCATGATACACCACTTGGTGGGAATTGAGAATACTCAATTTCACTGTTTGAGGATATCCAAAACCTCTTCCAGCTCAATGCGCATCTGCTTGATGATCTGCTGGCTCTGATTGACGTCGGTCTTGTTGTTGTCACCCTCGAGCTGCTGGCGGGCACCACCGATAGTAAAGCCCTGTTCGTAGAGCAGTGCGCGGATCTGACGGATGATGATGACGTCCTGACGCTGGTAGTAGCGACGGTTACCGCGACGCTTTACCGGCTTGAGCTGGGGAAACTCCTGCTCCCAATAGCGCAGAACGTGCGGCTTGACCCCACACAGCTCGCTCACCTCACCGATGGTGAAATAGCGCTTGCCGGGGATCGGCGGCAGTTCATTATTGTTGCTGGGTTCCAGCATACGCCTCTACCCTCGCCTTGAGTTTTTGTCCGGGACGGAATGTAACGACACGCCGTGCAGTGATAGGTATCTCCTCACCGGTCTTGGGGTTGCGGCCCGGGCGCTCTTTTTTGTCGCGCAGGTCGAAGTTGCCGAATCCGGAGAGTTTAACCTGATAACCATTTTCCAGCGCAACGCGTATCTCTTCGAAAAACTGCTCCACCAGCTCTTTGGCCTCACGCTTGTTGAGACCCAACTCTTCAAACAACTGCTCAGCTATTGCCGCTTTGGTTAACGCCATGTTTATTCTCTTAAGGTCGCCCCAAGCTCGCTGCCCAGGGATGTAACAATCGTCTTGATTGCAGCATCAACTTCTTCGTCAGTAAGAGTGCGTGATTGTGCCTGTAAGGTCAAGCCCAAAGCAAGGCTTTTTCTACCCGAATCAATATGTTCGCCAGCATAGAGGTCAAACAGCTTTAACTCTTTCAGGCTCTCTGGGGCGGCCCGTGAGATGCAGTCGAGCACAGCATCGGCGGACACCGATTCATCAACCACAACAGCAAGATCGCGGCGAATCGCAGGGTATTTGGATATTTCCATGAATTTTGGCACGCTTTTCTCGCTAAGTGCCGCAGCGCTGATCTCAAAAATCAGGGTCGATCCCCGCAGATCCAGCGCCTTTTCCAGGCGGGGATGGAGGGTACCTATCCAGCCGACAGGCTGCTGCTCGAAATAGATACGGGCGCTCTGCCCCGGGTGCAGGGCGGAGTGAGCCTCGGCGACGAAACGAAAACCGTGCTGGCGCCGCGTCAGGCCGATAAGCGCCTCCAGATCGGCTTTGATATCGTAGAAGTCGAGTTGACGCCCGTCGGCCCCCCACTGCTCCGGCATGAGCGTGCCGCAGGCGATACCGGCGAGCATATTCTCCTGGTGAATAGCCTCCCCCTGGCGGATGAAGCGCAGACCGTACTCAAAGAGTTTGACACGGTTCTGCTGCCGGTTGAGGTTGTGTTGCAGCAGCGGCAGCAGACCGGACCAGAGGGTGGTCCGCATGACGGCCAGATCGCTGGAGATGGGGTTGGCCAGGGGGATCCCCTCGTGCTCCGGATCGAGCAACTGCTGCAATTTGGGCTCGACAAAGCTGTAGCTGATCGCTTCCTGGTAGCCCCGCTCAACCAGCACACGGGAGAGCTGGCGACGCCCCACCTGCCCCTCCGGGCGAGGCTGCATCTGCATGGCGACCTGGGGGCGTGAGCTGGGCAGGTTCTCATAACCGACGATACGTCCGATCTCCTCTACCAGATCCACCTCAATGGCGATATCGAAGCGGAAGGCGGGCGCCGTCACGTGCCAACCCTCTGCCTCCGGCTCGACTCCCATACCGAGCCGCTGCAGGATATCCTCTACCTCGCTGGCGGCCACCTCAGCCCCCAGCAGCCGGTTGAGCCGCTGGTGGCGCAGAAGGACGGGGTGCCGTGTGGGTAGTTCATCTGCGCTCAGCACCTCCTCCAGCGGACCGGCGCTACCACCGACGATCGCCAACAGCAGCGTCGTAGCACGCTCCATGGCCTGTTCGGTCAGCTGTGGGTCGACACCGCGCTCGAAGCGGTGGGAGGAGTCGGTGTGCAGGCCGTAGCGACGGGCACGGCCAACGATGCTCTCCGGCGAGAAGAAGGCGCTCTCAAGGAAGATATCGACCGTCGCATCACCCACGGCGGAGGCCTCACCGCCCATTACACCGGCCATGGCCAGGGGGCCGGCGGCGTCGGCGATCACCAGGGTGTCGCTGTCCAGCTCCACCGTCTGCTCATTGAGCAGGCGCAGCTCCTCTCCCGCGTGGGCGCGACGAACGATAACCCCCTCTTTCAGTTTGGCCAGATCGAAGGCGTGCATCGGCTGGCCCAGCTCCAGCAGTACATAGTTGGTGACATCCACCACCGGGCCGAGACTGCGAATACCGCTGCGGCGCAGCCGCTCCTGCAGCCACAGTGGTGTCTGCGCCTGGGTGTCGATGCCACGGATCACCCGACCGATATAGCGTGGGCAGTCACCACTGGCCTCAACCTGCACGGAGAAGGTCTCGTCCAGGGTGGGGGCGACCGGCTCGATGGCGGGGCCGGCCAGGTCGCACTGGTTGAGCACCCCCACCTCGCGGGCGATACCGGCAATACTCAAGCAATCGCCGCGGTTGGGCGTCAGGCCCAGCTCGATAGTAACGTCGTCGAGGAGGAGGTAGTCACGAAGCGTCTCCCCCACCGGTGCATCGGCGGGGAGCTCCATCAACCCCTCCGCGCTCTCGGCCAGCCCCAGCTCGGAGGCGGAGCAGAGCATACCGAACGAGGGCACACCGCGTAGCTTGGCCTTCTTGATCTTGAAGTCTCCCGGCAGCTTGGCCCCAACCACGGCGGTAGGTGCCTTCATCCCCTCGCGAACATTAGGCGCACCGCAGACAATGCTCAGCAAGGCCTCGCCACCGACGTTAACCTGGGTCACGCGTAGCTTGTCGGCATCCGGATGGGGCTCTACCTTCACCACCTCACCGACCAGTACGCCGGTAAACTCACCGGCGACCGGGTCGACCGCATCCACCTCCAGCCCGGCCATGGTGAGCTGATGGCACAACTCATCGGTAGAGACGGTGGGATTGACCCACTCACGCAACCACT
>JBNJGC010000086.1:0-10837 GCA_051747405.1 Pseudomonadota bacterium | reverse complement strand
TTGTTGGGCGGGCGGCACTTGAGGACGTTGGCGATGTAGACCTCTTCGCGCGCCAATTTGATCCCGCCGAGCATGGCGTTGAGTAGCTGCCCGGCCCGGCCGACGAAGGGCTCGCCGAGGCGGTCCTCGTCGGCACCGGGCGCCTCGCCGATGATAAGCAGGTCGGCCTGGCGGTTACCCACGCCGAAGACCGTCTGGCTGCGGTTGGCCACCAACTCCTCACAGGCGGTACAGTCGGCGACCCGCTGCTCCAGTGACGGCCAGTCCAGTTCGGCGATCTCGTCGAAGGCGGACGCGGCCACCTGGGCCTCGGCATGCTCGGCGTAGGCCTCAAGCGGCGGGGCCTCGGGCATCGGTTCTGCCTGCGGGGCGTAGGGGGTGTCGGCTACGGGCGGCGGCTCGGGCTGGGAAGGGGCCTGCGGCGCCTGCGCTTCAGCCGGGGGCTGCGCTGCTGCCGCAGGTTTCGGCTCAGGCTCGGGACGAACCTCTGCGGCGGGCGCGGCGGCTGTCTCACGCCGCTCCCACACATCGATCCCCATTACCTCCAGGTAACGGCGCTGCTCCTGGTCGAGAAAATCAGACATCGCCACCCTGCGGGTGGGCCCGCTCGCTGGGGGCGAGGATCTTGTTCAGGGCGTTGATGTAGGCCTTGGCCGAGGCGATGACGATATCGGTGTCGGCACCCTGGCCGTTGACGATGCGCCCCGCTCTCTCCAGCCGCACGGTCACCTCGCCCTGGGCATCGGTGCCTGAGGTGATGTTGTTGACCGAGTAGAGCTGCAGCTCGGTGCCGCTGTGGATCAGGCTCTCGATCGCCTTGAGCGCGGCATCCACCGGGCCGCCTCCGCTGGCGCAGAGCTTCTGCTCCTCGTTGTCGACGCTGAGGGTCAGGCAGGCCTCGGGGGTCTCGCCGGTCTCGGAGCAGACCTTGAGGGAGATAAGCCGGATGCGCTCGTTGACGTTGGCCTCCAGGCTGCTCTCGGTCACCAGCGCCTGCAGGTCTTCGTCGTAGATCTCGTGCTTTTTGTCGGCCAGCTCCTTGAAGCGCAGGAAGGCATCATTAAGCACCTCCTCCGACTCGAGCTCGATGCCCAGCTCCTGCAAGCGGGTCTTGAAGGCGTTACGCCCGGAGTGTTTACCCAGCACCATGCGGTTGGCGCTCCAGCCCACATCCTCGGCGCGCATGATCTCGTAGGTCTCGCGGTGTTTGAGCACACCGTCCTGGTGGATGCCCGACTCGTGGGCGAAGGCGTTGGCGCCGACGATCGCCTTGTTCGGCTGTACCGAGAAGCCGGTGATGCCGGCCACCAGACGCGAGGTGGGAACGATCTGCGTGCTGTCGATGTGCTCCACATTGCAATCGAAGAAGTCCTTGCGGGTTTTGACCGCCATCACCACCTCCTCAAGCGCGGCGTTACCGGCACGTTCGCCCAGGCCGTTGATGGTGCACTCCACCTGGCGGGCGCCGCTCAGTACCGCGGAGAGGGAGTTGGCCACGGCCAACCCAAGGTCGTTGTGGCAGTGGACGGAGAAGACCGCCTTGTCGGCGTTGGGCATCTTCTCGTGCAGCTGACGGATGGTCTCGCCGAACTGCTGCGGCAGGTTGTAGCCGACGGTGTCGGGGACGTTCAGGGTGGTGGCGCCGGCGGCGATCACTGCCTCGAAGATGCGGCAGAGAAAGTCGATGTCGGAGCGGCCCGCATCTTCGGCGGAGAACTCCACATCGTCGGTGTACTGGCGCGCACGCTTGACCGCGTGGACCGCCTGCTCCACCACCTCGTCCGGATTCATGCGCAGCTTGCGCTCCATGTGGATGGGCGAGGTGGCGATAAAGGTGTGGATACGCGCCGCGTTGGCGTTCTTCAGCGCCTCGCCGGCGCGGTCAATATCCTTGTCCAGTGCACGGGCCAGACCGCAGATGGTGGAGTCCTTGACCGTATTGGCCACCGCCTGTACCGAGTCGAAGTCACCGATGGAGGCGATGGGGAAACCCGCCTCGATGATATCCACCCCCATACGCTCCAGGCTCTTGGCGATGCGGACCTTCTCCTCCTTGGTCATGGAGGCGCCGGGGCTCTGCTCGCCGTCGCGCAGGGTGGTGTCGAAAATAAACAGTTTGTCGCTCATGCCTGCTCCAGAAATCAGGTTTATCTTCAGTTATAGGGTTTCACCGCAGAGGCGCAAAGTACGCAAAGGCAAAACAAGCTCTTTCTAATGTATCAAATCTGAGCCAGCACCATATTTAGTCGGTATGTTCCTCTCCGGCCTGGATCTGGCGGCGGCGGCGCAGCAGCAGCCAGACGGTGGTCACCGGACCGGAGAGGGCGTAGAGCACGGCGCTGGCGAAAAGCACCTGCGGCGGGTCGATGGAGACCAGGACGAAGATCAGGATCATCACCAATAAAGCGACGAACGGGACCTTCCCCCGCATATCCAGATCCTTGAAACTGTAGTAGCGCACATTGCTCACCATCAACACGCCCGCCGTTACCGTCACCGCCAGGGTGAGCCAGCCCAGCTCCTCTCCGGCGATGGCGTAGCCGTTACCGACCCAGACCAACCCCACCACCACGGCAGCGGAAGCGGGGCTGGCCAGCCCCTGGAAAAAGCGCTTATCGGCGATGCCGATCTGGGTGTTGAATCGCGCCAGCCGCAGCGCCGCCCCGGCGGTGAAGATAAAGGCGGCCAGCCAGCCCAACTTGCCCATACTGTGAAGCGACCACTCATACATCACCAGCGCCGGGGCCAGACCAAACGAGACCATATCCGACAATGAGTCATACTCCGCACCGAACTCGCTCTGGGTGTTGGTCATACGCGCCACGCGACCGTCCAGGCCGTCCAGCACCATGGCGATAAAGATCGCCACCGCAGCGGCCTCGAAGCGATCCCCCATCGCCGCCACAATGGCGTAGAATCCGGCAAATAGCGCCGCTGTGGTAAACAGGTTGGGCAGCAGATAGATACCTCGGCGGCGTGCTGCCGGTGTACTCTCGTGTTCGTCACTCATATTAGCGTGTCATTCTGCCTGGCAGTGGGTTGTGCTGCCCATGATAAAGCCTCGCCTGCCTCGATGCACCCATAAGCGGAGCCTCCGTGTCCGGGGCCGCCATCACCTCTGGGGGTAGCGCGCATCGGTGACTCCGGTATCGGTAGCCCGGTTTCGACGAGGAAACGTATACGGACCAGCAAGGTTAGCGCACGCTCACATTAGCCCCTGACTTGATTACCACCGCAGACACCCCTAGATTAACCCCATGAATAGCGACGAATCATCGCCCTCCCTGCTCCTACCGGGCAGCAACTGTTGGCTGACGGAGCAGGCCGAGGCGATCGCCTTTTTGGTCGATGGCGAAGCCTACTACCGCGCCGTGCGCGAAGCCATCGCCCAGGCCCGGCACTCCATATTGATGCTCGGCTGGGATATCGACAGCCGCCTCAAGCTCATCGATGAGCCCCCCCGGGACGGCCACCCGGTCGATCTCGGTGACTTTCTCAACAGTGTGGTACGCCAACGCAAGGGGCTGCACGCCCACATCCTGATGTGGGATTTCGCCATGATCTACACCCTGGAGCGCGAGTGGCTCCCAATCTACAAGCTCGGCTGGCGCACCCACCGCCGCCTCCGTTTCCGCCTCGATGATCAGCACCCTCTGGGCGCCTCCCACCACCAGAAGGTGGTAGTGGTGGACGACAAGGTCGCCTTTGTCGGCGGCTTCGACCTGAGCAAGTGGCGCTGGGACAGCAGCGAACACCGCGCCGACGACCCGCGCCGTGTCGACCCCGACGGCAACCCCTACCCCCCGTTTCACGACATCCAGATGCTGGTCAGCGGCCCCGCAGCGGCTCGCCTCGGCGACCTGGCCCGGGAGCGCTGGTACCGGGCCACCGGTGAGCGGCTCAGTGCCATCGAGTCCGGACCGGAGCACATGCCCTGGCCGGCCAGCGCCGAACCGGCGCTTCGCGATGTTGAGATCGGCATCGCCCGCACCCTCCCCCGCTACGGCCAATACGAAGAGGTGCGGGAGATCGAACAGCTCCACCTGGATATCATCGACTCGGCCCGACGCTTCCTCTATTTCGAGAACCAATATCTCACCAGCGGACTGCTGCAACAGGCGATCAGCCGCCGCCTGGAGGAGGAGCACGGACCGGAGGTGGCTATCGTGCTACCGCGCAAAACCGGCGGCTGGCTGGAGCAGCACACTATGGACGTGCTGCGCGACAGACTATTGCACCATCTGCAGGAGTCGGACCGCTACAACCGGCTGCGCATCTACTATGTTACCCTCCCCGGAACACAGCCGGAGTTTGTGCAGGTCCACAGCAAGGTGGTGATCGCCGATGATGATCACCTCACCATCGGTTCGGCCAACCTGAGCAACCGCTCCATGGGGCTGGACAGCGAGTGCAATCTGGCACTGGATTCCCACGGAGAGGTCCGGCAACAGCGCGCCATCGCCGCCTTCCGCTCGCAGCTGCTCGCCGAGCATCTCGGCTGCGACCCGCAGCAGGCCGCTCGAACCTTGGAGCGGGAGGGTTCACTGCTGGCCACCATCGAACAGCTACGCGGCAACCCGCGCACCCTCACCCCACTGGAGCCGACCACGCCGCCCGAGGTGGACGGCCTGGTGCCCGATCAACAATTACTCGACCCGGAGCGCCCCATCGAACCGGATAAAATGGTCAACCTCTTCGTTGGTGAGGAGGAGCAGAAACCCGCCGGCAGACGCATGCTCGGTGCCGGCCTCATGCTCGGCGCACTGCTCCTGCTCGCTGCCCTGTGGCGCTGGACACCGCTGGGCGCCTGGCTTACCCCGGAGCGGCTGCAGGGGCTGTTCGAGAGCATCGCCACGCTGCCCGCCGCGCCGCTTATCATCATCGCCACGTTCATCGTCGCCGGCCTTGCGGTGGTCCCCCTGACCCTGCTGGTGGTGGTCACCGTGCTCACCTTCGGTCCGCTGGAGGGGATCCTCTACAGCCACGTCGGCGCCACTTTGAGCGCCCTGGTCGCCTTCGGCATCGGCCAGCGAATGGGCCGCCAAACCATTCGACAACTGACCGGGAGCTGGATCAACCGCCTCAGCCGCCGCCTCGGGGAGCGGGGAATCCTGGCGATTATCGTGCTGCGCATCATCCCGGTGGCGCCCTTCACCGTGATCAACCTGGTGGCGGGCGCCTCCCATATCCGCTTTCGCGACTTTCTCATCGGCACCCTCATCGGTCTGCTGCCGGGGATGCTCGCCCTGGGCACTTTTGTCGACGGGCTGCTGCGCACCCTCCAGAATCCGAGTTGGCGCACCCTGGTCTGGCTGCTGGTGGTGATCGCCATCATCGCCCTGGGCAGTTATCTACTTCAGCGCGGCCTGGCCTACCACCGAAGACGAAAAAAAGCGTAACCGTGCAACTGCGCCTGGCCAGCTACAACATCCACGCCGGCGTGGGCAGCGACCGACGCTTCAACCCCCAACGCCTCAGCCGCGTCCTGCAGCAACTGGATGCCGACATCATCGCCCTGCAAGAGGTGGTCTCGGTCGGCCCCGACGGCTTTGCCCTGCTGGATGAGCTGGCCGAGGCCTGTGGCATGCACGCCATCGCCGGAGCGACCATGATGCGTGGCGATGCCAGTTACGGCAATGCCCTGCTCACCCGACGACCCTACAGCAACCTGCGTAAACTGGAATTTGCGGTCACCGACTACGAACCTCGCGGCGCGCTCTCCGTCGATATCGATCTGAATGACCAGCCGCTCACCGTTGCCGTCACCCACCTCGGGCTGCACAGCAAAGAGCGCCGTGACCAGATTGAGCAGTTGTTGGCGTGGCTGCCACACCCTCCAGCCAGGGTGGTCGTGCTGGGCGACCTCAACGAGTGGTGGCCCTGGTCGCGTAACCTTCGCATACTGAAAAAACACTTCAGCATCGGCACTGCCACCCCGACCTTCCCCACACGGCTGCCCCTTCTCGCCCTGGATCGCATCCTCGCCACGCCGTCGCTGAGGCTGACGCCTCGTTCGCGTTTTGATCCCCCCCTGGCTCGCATCGCCTCGGACCACCTTCCGCTGGCCAGCGAGGTAACGCTTTAACCTTTTCGAACCGACTCAACCTATAAGTTGACCGCAAAGGCGCTGAGGCGCGAAGGGTTCAGCCCTACTTAATAAGAAGGGGCAACCCGTCATACCGAACCTGCTCTGGGTATCCGGGATCACCTCAATTCAGTGCGCACCGATGGATGGATTCCGGGGCAAGCCCGGAATGACGCTCATTGATGCCCTTCGCGCACTTTGCGTCTCTGCGGTGAAATTTTTTGTTGTGTGGGACGGGCGGTCAGACTACAGAAAACAAAAAAGCCGGACCATCGCTGGCCCGGCTTTTCTGCGCGAGTGAGAACGGCGCTTGGCTTAGTTCTTCTCTTTGTCCACCAACTGGTTGGCGGCGATCCAGGGCATCATCGCGCGCAGCTTGCCACCCACCTGCTCGATGGGGTGTGCCGCGTTGTTACGGCGCCAGGCGGTCATCTCGGGGTAGTTGGTCATGCCCTCGAGGATGAACTTCTTGGCGTACTCGCCGTTCTGGATATTCTCCAGCGCCTCGCGCATGGCCCAACGGGACTCTTCGTTGATCACCTTCGGGCCGGTGACGTACTCACCGTACTCGGCGTTGTTGGAGATGGAGTAGTTCATGTTGGCGATGCCGCCCTCGTACATAAGGTCGACAATCAGCTTGAGCTCGTGCAGGCACTCGAAGTAGGCCATCTCCGGCTCGTAGCCCGCCTCGACCAGGGTCTCGAAGCCGGCCTTGACCAGCTCGACCGCGCCGCCGCAGAGAACGGCCTGCTCACCGAACAGGTCGGTTTCGGTCTCGTCCTTGAAGGTGGTCTCGATGATACCGGTACGACCGCCGCCGACGCCGGAGGCGTAGGACATGGCGATCTCCTTGGCCTTGCCGGAGGCGTCCTGGAAGATGGCGATGAGATCCGGGATACCGCCGCCCTTGACGAACTCGGAGCGCACGGTGTGGCCCGGCGCCTTGGGGGCGATCATGATGACATCCAGATCCTTGCGCGGCACGACCTGGTTATAGTGGATGGAGAAGCCGTGGGCGAAGGCCAGTACGCCGCCCTCTTTGATGTTGGGCTCAATCTCGTTTTTGTAGAGATCGGACTGGAACTCGTCCGGGGTGAGAATCATGACTAGGTCGGCACCCTTGACCGCCTCGGCGGTATTCTTCACGGTCAGGCCCGCCTTCTCGGCCTTGGCCGCGGAGTTGGAACCCTCACGCAGACCGACGGTGACGTCGACGCCGGAGTCTTTGAGGTTGTTGGCGTGGGCGTGGCCCTGAGAGCCGTAGCCGATGATCGCCACCTTCATCCCCTGGATGATGGAGAGGTCGCAGTCTTTGTCGTAGTAGATATTCAGTGCCATTGTGCAGCTTCCTTTTACAAAATTCAGGTTGAAATCAAAATAGGGACTTACAGGGTTAATGCCTTCGAACCGCGGGAGATACCGGTCACACCGGAGCGGACCGTCTCGATGATATCGTTCTCCTTGAGCGTCTCGATAAAGGCGTCGAGCTTCTGCACATCACCGGTCAGTTCGATGGTGTAGGTGGTGTCGGTGACATCGATGATGTTGCCGCGGAAGATATCGGACAGGCGCTTGATCTCCTCGCGCTGGCCGGCCGTGCCCGCCTTGACCTTAATCAGCATCATCTCGCGCTCGATATGCGGCCCTTCGGTCAGATCCAGCAGCTTGACCACATCCACCAGCTTGTTCAGCTGTTTGGTGATCTGCTCGATAATATCCTCCGAACCGCGCGTGACCAGGGTCAGGCGGGAGAGGGATTCGTCCTCGGTGGGGGCGACGCTCAGTGACTCGATATTGTAACCGCGGGCAGAGAATAGCCCGGCCACACGGGAGAGCGCGCCCGCCTCGTTTTCCATCAGGATGGAGATAATATGTCTCATATCAGAATCATCTCATCGAGGCCCGCACCGGCGGGTACCATGGGATAGACGTTTTCCTTCGGGTCGGTCAGGAAGTTCATGAACACCAGGCGGTCCTTCTGTTTGAAGGCCTCTTCAATCGCCCCCTCCACATCCTCGGGCCGCTCGATCTGCATGCCGATGTGGCCGTAGGACTCGGCCAGTTTCACGAAGTCGGGCAGCGACTCCATGTAGGAGTGGGAGTAGCGCTCCTCGTAGAAGAACTCCTGCCACTGCCGCACCATGCCCAGATAGCCGTTGTTGAGGCAGAGGATCTTCAGCGGCAAGTTGTACTGCAGGCAGGTGGAGAGCTCCTGGATGTTCATCTGAACCGAGCCCTCGCCGGTGATGCAGGCCACCTTTGCCTTGGGGTGGGCGAACTGTACCCCCATCGCGGCGGGCAGGCCAAAGCCCATGGTGCCGAGACCACCGGAGTTGATCCAACGCCGCGGCTTGTCGAATCCGTAGAACTGTGCCGCCCACATCTGGTGCTGCCCCACATCGGAGGTGACGTAGGCGTCCCCCTTGGTCACTTTGTGCAAGGTTTCGATCACCCCCTGCGGCTTGACCAGCGGGGAGCTGCGATCGAACTTCAGGCAATCCTTGGCGCGCCACTGCTCGATCTGCTGCCACCACTTGGCCACCGCCTCGCCGTCGGGACCGCGCCCGGCCTCCTTAATCTGCTCCTGCATCGTCTTGAGCACCGTGGCCACATCGCCGACGATGGGGACATCCACCTTCACATTCTTGGAGATGGAGGCGGGGTCGATATCGACGTGGATAATCTTCGCCGCCGGAGCGAACTTCTCAATCTTGCCAGTCACCCGATCATCGAAGCGGGCGCCGATGGCGATGAGCAGGTCGCAGTGGGAGATGCCCATATTGGCCTCATAGGTGCCGTGCATCCCCAGCATGCCGAGGAACTGTTTGTCGCTCGCGGGGAAGCCACCCAGCCCCATGGAGGTATTGGTCACCGGGAAGCCGAGCTGATGCGCCAACTCGGTTAGCGCCTTGCTCGCATTACCCAGCACCACGCCACCGCCGGAGTAGATCATCGGGCGCTTGGCGTGGAGCATCATGTTCACAGCCTTTTTGATCTGCCCCGTATGCCCCTTCACCACCGGGTTATAGGAGCGCATCGAAACCTTCTTGGGGTAGACGTAGCGGGTACGCTCGGCGGTAACATCCTTGGGGATATCGATGACCACCGGCCCGGGGCGACCGGTGGTGGCGATGTAGAAGGCCTTTTTCAGGGTCACCGCCAGCTCGTTAACGTCCTTGACCAGGAAGTTGTGTTTGACACAGGGGCGGGTGATGCCCACCGAGTCCACCTCCTGAAAGGCGTCGTTACCGATGAGGGTGGAGTTGACCTGCCCGGTGATCACCACCAGCGGTATCGAATCCATATAGGCGGTAGCGATACCTGTGACGGCGTTGGTGGCGCCGGGGCCGGAGGTCACCAGCACCACACCGGGCTTGCCCGTGGAGCGGGCATAGCCATCCGCTGCGTGGGTGGCCGCCTGCTCATGGCGCACCAGCACATGCTTTACCTGGTCCTGCTTATAGAGCGCATCATAGATGTGCAGGACAGCGCCTCCCGGATAGCCAAAGAGGTGTTCCACCCCTTCATCCTGAAGGAAACGCGCGATTATCTCGGCACCGGACAATTCCACCTAGAGAGTCTCCCGTCGGCTCGAAAGAAGAAAAAAATACCCGTAAAAACGGGCGGGTGTGAGTCACTCTTCAAAAAACAAGAAAACTACTTGCATTCCGCACCGAGGTCAAGCGATAACAGGGTTTGCACCGGCCCGCGCCCTTGTACTTCAACGCAAAATGTCCATAATTACCCCAGCAACTTTGGAAATATCTACAACAGAAACGGACACAAACCCCATGGAACTTCGCACAAAGCATCCCACGCTCGCCCTCACCCTCCTGCTCTGCACCCTGCTCTTTGCCACAGCCCCGCAGGCGGCAAAGCTCTATAAATGGAAGGATGCCGAGGGCAACACCCACTACAGCCAGAGCCCACCCGAAGAGGGAGAGGCCGAGGAGATGCGGGTCAAGGATAAACCGGCGCAGCAGCCCGAACAGGAGGAGCAGGAGGAGGACGGCCCGCCCGAGAGCGCGATGCGTGATGCCGAGGCCGAGGAGGTTCGCCGCAGAAACTGCGAGATTGCCCGCCAGAACCTCAACGTCTATCAAACCTCCGAGCGCATTCAGCAGGCCGACGGTAGCATCCTGACCCTCAGTGATGAGATGCGCGAGGCCAAGATCCAGGAGGCCGAGGAGAAGATCGAAGAGTTTTGCCGCTAGAGTCGACACAGGTGACCCGCTATGCCCTATCTACACATCCGCACCAACCGTAACCTGGCCCCGCCCGAGCAGACCGAGCTCCTCTCAGGCAGTTCCGCCCTGGTCGCCGAGATGCTGGGCAAGCCGGAGCGCTACGTCATGGTCTCCGTCGAGTGCGGGGTACCGATGAGCTTCTCCGCCGAACAGACCCCCTGTGCCTACCTCGAGCTCAAGAGTATCGGCCTGCCCGAGGCGCAAACCACAGAGCTCTCCGCCCGCTTGAGCGAACACATTGCGAAGCAACTGGAGCTCAGCGCCGAACGAATCTACATCGAGTTTTCCGACGCCGCCCGCCATATGTGGGGTTGGAAGGGGGGAACGTTTTAGTTCAGGGTTCAGGGGTAACTACTCGTTCCCGCCTCTGACAAGATTTTCACCGCAGAGGCGCTGACGCCGCCATGGAGGGCGGTGATAGACAATGCATGGCACATTGTCGAGGCGAAAAATTATGAAGCGGGTGTGAGTTCGTAGGCCAGGCTGCCCTCTCCGGAGGCGCTGC
>JBNJGC010000085.1:0-10913 GCA_051747405.1 Pseudomonadota bacterium | reverse complement strand
CCCAACGCCCAGGAGTTTCTGATCACCTCGGTGGCGTAGAAGATGCTCTCCCACACCGGGGTTTTATGGTGGACCTTCACCGGAGCGGGCTTGGGCTCGGGCGGCTTGCGTCGCTGCCCGACCGGCAGCAGCGGCTCGAGCTCAGCGTCCACAGTCTGGTCGGTCACTCCCTGGCTCTGCGGCTCCCCCTCTCGGCGCATCAGGGTAAAGATGGCGCTTAGCCCCACGGCGGTCTCCACCTCGATATCACTGGCGTGCCGTTCAGGCCGCTCACCCCCTGTCACGCGCCAGCACTGGCGCAGGGTCTCAAGCGTCTCACGCGAAGCGGTACGGCTGTATCCCGGCACGGAGAGGGTCTCCCCCGCTGCCGCCAGCACCCGCTCGAGCAGCCCCACCAGCGGTGCCAGATCGAAAACCACGGCCTGCGCCCCATCAGCACAACCGTCACCCCCGAGAACATGGGGGGCGTCCACATCGAGACGAATGCAGTAGCCGTCACTCTCATCATCCACCGAACGCAGGGCGGCATACTCCAGCCATACCGGCATTAACCGGTCGATCTCCTCCATCTGCGCCCGAGTGAACAGCTGTGGTTCGAGCAGGGTCAACAGCAGCGTCCGCCGGTAGGCTTCACTCAAGCTCTCGCGCTGTTGTGGCGCACCCGGCAGCTCGACCTCCACCCCCGTCCGGCCATGGCGCTCAGCTTCGTAGAACAGCCGATGCACCGCGAGCCAGACACCGGCGGGGTAGGGGCGATGTATTTGACGCGCATTGAGCAGGATCTGCCCCAGATAGTAAATCAGCCGGTGGACCGCCAGCGGCCACATCTTGTGGTGGGTCAGGCGGAACAGAATGGAGCTCTCCTCCTCCCCCTCCAACACCGCCTGGTAGCCGATCACCACCTCCGACAGCAGCTGGCTGGAGAACTGCGCCGTTCGCAGCACCTTGGCCGGCAGGGGAAAGTGGCTGCCGCTATAGCGCTGTCTCAGGCTCTCCAGGATGAGCGACAGCGGCCCGCCGAGACGCTCCAGCACCTCCAGCCGGCGCCCCGGCGGGATGCGCAAGCGATTGAGCTGCTGCAACGCCTGATAGAGCTGCCTGGCCGCCTCACCGATGTTGCCCATGGGGAGCTCCGCCACCCAACGCTCCACCGCCGCCGGGCGGGTATCGAAGTCATCGCTGCGCGGAGGGTGCTGCTCGGGGATACGAAAGGAGATAGGTTCCATGAAACGCCCTGTTATTCGCTCATATGGGGTAGCCGGCCTGTCATGCGCAACACCGACACCGTAGTAATTTAGTATGTACCGCCACCGCCGTAAATGAAACGTCCGATTGACGCCGCCCGATCACGGGGATAATCTTCCGTGCCATGAATATCCTACTCAACGGCGAGGCACGCCAAGTGCCCGATAACTGTAGCGCAGCCCAACTGGTCGAGCAGCTAGAGCTGACCGGCAAACGTATCGCCATGGAGGTGAACCGGGAGATCGTACCGCGCTCGGACTACCCCCATCACACCCTCAGTGAGGGCGACAAGGTCGAGATCGTCCACGCCATCGGCGGTGGGTGAGCTGCGCGCTTACCCCACACCCTATCACCGCGTTATACTCCCCTTTTGCCCTACGCGGCCACGTTCGCCGCCACCAACCGACCCGCAGGAACCGACACCATGGCACAGACTAACGATCCGCTGATCATCGCCGGCAAGGAGTACCACTCCCGACTGCTCACCGGCACCGGCAAATATAAAGATCTGGAAGAGACCCGCCTGGCCAGCGAGGCGGCCGGCGCGGAGATCGTCACCGTGGCGATCCGCCGCTCCAACATCGGCCAGGACCCCAACGAGCCCAACCTGCTCGACGCCCTGCCGCCGGAGCGCTACACCATCCTGCCCAACACCGCCGGCTGCTACACCGCGGAGGACGCGGTGCGCACCTGCAAACTGGCCCGCGAGCTGCTCGACGGCCACAAGCTGGTCAAGCTGGAGGTGCTGGGCGACGAGAAGACCCTCTACCCCGACGTCAGCGCCACCCTGGAGGCGGCCGAGACCCTGATCAAGGATGGCTTCGATGTGATGGTCTACACCTCCGACGACCCCATCATTGCCAAGCGCCTGGAGGAGATCGGCTGCTGCGCGGTGATGCCCCTGGCCGCCCCCATCGGCTCCGGCCTGGGTGTGCAGAACCCCTACAACATCATGACCATCGTCGAGAACGCCAACGTGCCGATCCTGGTCGATGCCGGTGTCGGCACCGCCTCCGACGCCGCCGTGGCGATGGAGCTGGGCATCGACGGCGTGCTGATGAACACCGCCATCGCCGGCGCCAAAGACCCCGTACTGATGGCCTCGGCGATGAAAAAAGCGGTCGAGGCCGGACGCGAAGCCTTCCTCGCCGGACGCATCCCGCGCAAACGCTACGCCTCCGCCTCCAGCCCCATCGACGGGACGTTTTTCTAAAACACATTTCAACGCAGAGGACGCGGAGATCGCGGAGAACTTAATTCTATGGCTGGTTGCTGGTTTTAGCACTCTGCCACGGATATGGGGAGATTTGGTTGCTCCCCAGAAACACAGCCTTCATTATTTTTCCTCTGCGTCCTCCGCGTCCTCTGCGTTGAGTAACCTTTCATGAACGATACCCCGTACCTGAAACGTATTCGCTCTTTTGTCCGTCGTGAGGGTCGGCTGACGCCGGGTCAGCAGCGGGCGATGGATCTGCTGTTTCCGCGCTTCGGTATCGAGGCGGGTGAGGCGCCGCTGGACCTCGACGCAATCTTCGGACGCCGAGCGCCGCGCATCCTCGAGATCGGTTTCGGCAACGGCGAATCGCTGGCGGAGATCGCCGCCAACCACCCCGAGAACGACTACATCGGCATCGAGGTCCACCGTCCCGGCGTCGGCCACCTGCTGATGCGTATCGAGGAGCGGGGGCTCACCAATGTGCGGGTGATGTGCGCCGACGCGGTAGAGGTGCTGGAGAGGCAGATCCCCGATGCGACGCTCGATGCCCTCTACCTCTTCTTCCCCGACCCCTGGCACAAGAAGCGCCACCACAAGCGCCGTCAGGTCAGACCTGAGTGGGCCGCACTGGTAGGGCGTAAGCTCAAACCCGGCGGCCTGCTGCACATGGCCACCGACTGGCAAAACTACGCCGAGCAGATGCTACAGGTTCTGGACGCCACCCAGGGATTCGACAACACCTCCCAATCCGGCGACTATGTCACCAAACCCGACTACCGCCCCGAGACCAAATTCGAACGACGCGGGCGCAAACTGGGCCACGGCGTGTGGGATCTGGTTTTTCGCAAGCGCTAACACGCCATTACGCACTTGACCCTACCCCGGCAACACCATATCTTGACAAGCACTAAAGGGTATTTTCTCCACCCACAGACGGGAGCCGGTCACTGTGCCCACAGCTACGCCAAAGAGCCGCAACCCCAGACTCAAGATCGTCGGTTTGTACCTGGTATTCGGCATCATCTGGATCCTCTTCTCCGACCACCTGCTGGGCCTGCTCACCGACGCTTCCCACGAGATGACCATGCTCCAGACCGCCAAAGGGTGGTTTTTTGTCGCCATCACCTCCCTTTTGCTGTTCCACCTCATCGGCTACTACCGCAATCAGGAGATAAAGCAGCTCCAGGCCGTGCGCCAGCGTGACGAACGGCTCGCACTGGCCCACGCGGTAACCGGCATCGGTGTCTGGGAGTGGGATCTGAGCCGGGGGATCACCCTCTGGTCGCAGGAGGTGGAGCAGCTCTACGGTATCCCCCCCGGCAGCTTCGATGGCCACTATGAGACCTGGCTGGCGATGGTCCACCCGACGGATCGTGAGCGGGTTCGCGAGCGGGTCGAGCAGTGGTTCACGCAGCCGGGGACGTTCAGTCTCGAGTACCGCATTCGCCTCCCCTCCGGCGACACCCGCTGGCTCCTCAGCCACGGCGCCACCACCTACTCCACCGATGGCAAACCGCACAAGCTGCTCGGCATCAATATGGACATCACCGAGCGTAAACAGGCAGAGCGCCACCTGCACCGTTTTGAGACGGTATTCCGCAGCAGCCGCGACGCCATCGTCATCACCGATGCCCAAGGGGTGGCGCTTTCGATCAACCCCGCCTTTCACGACCTGACCGGCTACCAGGAGGCGGAGATCGTCGGCCATAGCCTCAGCATGCTCAAGTCGGGCTACCACGACCGCGAGTTCTACCGCCAGATGTGGGCTGCCATCGAGCAGCACGACGGCTGGTCCGGCGAGGTCTGGAACCGGGACAAAGAGGCCAGAATCCACCCGGTCTGGCTCAGCATCAGCGCCGTGCGCGATAAAGAGGGAAAGATCATCAATTACGTCGCCATCCTCAGCGATCTGGCACAACTAAAGCACTCCGAGGCAGAGCTGGAACACCTCTCCAACCACGACCCGCTCACCGACCTGCCCAACCGGCGGCTGCTCAACGCGCGGCTCGAACACGGCATCGATCAAGCCCGCCGCCACCGCTACGGCCTGGCGGTGATGCTGCTCGACATCGACCGCTTCAAAGACATCAACGACAGCCTCGGCCTGCCCACCGGCGATGCCCTGCTGCAGGAGTTGGCCCGCCGCGTCAGCGGATGCGTTCGTCGCGAGGACACCGTCGCCCGCCTCGGCGGCGACGAGCTGCTGGTGGTACTCGACGAGGTACGCAGCCCCCACAGCGCCGCCGAAGCTGCGCAGAAGATCCTCGACGCCCTGACGCCACCTTTCCTTCTGGATGGGCACGAGCTGTTCATCACCGCCAGCATCGGCATCAGCCTCTACCCCGAGAACGGCGACACCCCGGAACGGCTGATCCGAAACGCCGACGCCGCGGTCTACCGCGCCAAGGACCAGGGCCGCAACCGCACCGAGTTCTACTCAGAGTCCCTCTCCCAGAGCTCCATGGAGCGACTCTCCCTGATAACCGGCCTGCGCCACGCCATAGAAAACAGTGAACTGGTACTCCACTACCAACCGCAGCTGAACCTCTCCACAGGCAAGATCGCCGGGGTCGAAGCGCTGGTGCGCTGGCACCACCCGGAGCAGGGGCTGATCCCGCCCGACAACTTCATCCCCATCGCCGAATCGACCGGGCTGATTGGGGCCATCGGAGACTGGGTGCTGGAGGAGGCGTGCCGACAGATGCACCAGTGGCACAGCAGCGGCATCAAGATCCCGCGAGTAGCGGTCAACCTCTCCGCCAGACAGCTCAGTGACAGCGGACTGGCCGAACGTGTCGCCTCGGCCCTGGAGCGCCACGACCTGGTACCGTCACAACTCGAACTGGAGCTGACCGAGACGGCGATCATGGCCGACCCGGTACAGGCCTCCGCCACCCTGGAGACCGTTGCCCGCATGGGCGTGGAGATGGCGGTGGACGACTTCGGCACCGGCTACTCTTCGCTGGCCTACCTGCAGCGGCTGCATGTACACCGGCTCAAGATCGACCGCACCTTCGTCGACGGCCTGCCTGACGACCTCAACAGCGCCGCCATCTGCCGCGCCGTGATCGCCATGGCCCACAGTCTGGGCATGGAGACCATTGCAGAAGGGATCGAAGAGAAGCCCCAGCGCGACTACCTTGAGTCCGAGGCCTGCACCATGGGCCAGGGCTGGTACTTCGCCAAGGCCATGCCCGCGCCAGAGCTGGAGCAGTGGCTGACAGAGCGAGACACCCATTAGGATGCGCTGAGCCCGCAAAAAAACGGCGCCGGGGGGCGCCGAACAGTCTGGCGATAATACGCCGCAGTCTATCCCGCGCGCCGGCGCCACAGCAGCAGCCCCAGCAGCGGCAACACCACCCAGCTTGCCGCACCACCGCCGCTCCCGCTGTAGCCCGGTCGGGGTGAGTTGAACATCGGCTGGGCGCTGTCGGCACGGTTAGACTGCGCCGGTTGCTGCGACCGCTGCTGACGCGCCTGCGCCTCTGTGGCCAGACGCTCCCGGTTGCGCCGCTCGATCCCCCGCTCGGCGTAGACCTCTTCCCGCAGCACCACCATGGAGGTGTAGTCACTCACCAGGCTGTACTCCAGCGCCAGGTCGGTTACGGCACGCTTTATGTCGGCATCTTTGCCGAAATCCGCCATCTGCTGCTGCATCTGCTCAATCCCGGCGTAGGCCCAGAGCCGCTCCAGCTCCGGATGCGCATCGCTCACTGCCGGGAAGGGAAAGCGGCTGCGGTAGCGTTTCTTCTCGCCCGACACCTTACCCCGGAGGGTCACCTCCGCTTCGCCATCACCCCAGTAGTGGCCCAACACCACCAGCTGCTGGCCGCGATAGAGGCTGCCAATCCGCCGCGGCGTCAGGTCCGCCACCTTCACCCCGTCGATATCCAGGGTGACGCCGTGCAGGGCCTGGTGGGTCACCTTGTTGGTGGCCTCGAGGATCTTGCCTACAATATCGTCACTGTTGGAGATGCCCACGGCGAAGCCGTTGGAGTGGCGGGTCAACGCCTCCAGCATCGGTCGGTTGGCGCTGTTGCCCATAATGAAGGTAAACAACCGCACATCCTTCTGGCCCAGCAGCTTGATAAAGCCCTTTTGCGCCGTCTCCCCTACATTGGCCACCCCATCGGTCACCAGCACGATGGCCGAGGTACGATCCGCGTCGATGGCGCGCAGGCCGTTGCGCAGCCCTGCGTAGAGGTTGGTCCCGCCACCGGGGCGGTAGTTGGCCAGCTTCTCGCTATAGCGGCGTACATTCTCTGCGCTGGCATCGGTGTAGCCGGGGGTCAGCTCACGGCTACTGTTATTGAACAGCACGATGCGGAAGCGATCCGCCGGACGCATCCGACCCAACGCCCGCTCCACTCCGTCGGCCAGGGTGGCGTATTTGCCCTGCATCGAGCCGGAGACATCCAGCACGAAGATCCAGTCACTCCCCTTTTGGATCGGTTTGAGGTCGTCACCCGGGGTGAGTGTCAGCATGAAGGTGCCGCGGCCCGAGGCGTCCGGCTTGTGGGTGACAAGGTCCACACTCCCCGGTAGTCCCGCCTTGTGGCGCCAGTAGACCACCAGGTCGCGCTCCAGGCTGAAGGCGGCGCTCTCTGTCTGCTGCGGCTTGGGCGTCTGCCCCTCCTCCTCGGCTACGCTGCCGCCGCCCTGGCTCTCCATCCGCACCTGCCAACTGCCGTCGCTGTTCTGGCTCACCTGTGCATTGGGCCGCCCCGGCACTCGCAGCGCCTCCACCGGGTAGCCCGGCTTGAGGGTCAGGTTGAAACGGAAGCTGCCGATCACCGCCTCATTGGCGGTCCAGAAGGCGAGTTTCTGCTCATCCACGCCCCCCTCCTCAAGCGGGTAGAGGTAGCGACCGATGCCGTTGTCCACCCGGGCGGTCTGCATGTAGCTCAGGCGGATGCGCGTATCGCCCCCGGCGCGTACCGGCGAGACCGCGATGTCGATAGTCTTGTAGCTATCCTTCTCGGTCAAACCCGCCTCACGGCCCGCGGCCTTCTCCTCCTCGTAGACGCGGCGCGCCTCCTGCTTCTCCAACACCTCACCGCTGATCGGCTGGCCGTCGATCCATAGGGTAAACTCGCTCACCGCCCCGTGCTCCGGCACCGGGAAGGAGTAGATCGCCTCCAGGTCACGGTTGTGCGGATTGTGGAAGACCTGCTCCACACGGGTGATGGCGTAGCCATCCTCGATCACCACGTCGACATGGTGATCGCGGATCTCCAGCTCCGGCAGGCTGCCATCCTTGGGAGTCAACAGGCCGGCGGCCTTCGCCGGCAGGGCCAACCAACACATCAACATGGCAGCGAGGAGGACCACCACCTGCCAGGAACCGCTCTGCTCTCTTCTACCGTACATAACACTTCTCCTTCTGCTACGCCCCCTACGGGGATTAAATAAACACTGTTCAATTCATATTCCTGAGAGAGGGGATGCCATCGCCTCCCCTCACACGGCCATTCTGAACGCCGTTCATTTATTTTATAGCAGACTATTGAACAATGTTCAATATCTCGCTACACTCGATTTCAACTTGAGACGAGACAGAGGCAGAGACCATGGCAAGACGCAGCGACCACAGCCGTGATGAGATCCGGGAGATGGCCCTCCAGGCCGCCGCGGCGATCCTGGAGCAGGAGGGGGCCAAGAAGCTCACCGCCCGCCGCGTGGCCACCGCCATCGGCTACACCGTCGGCACCCTCTATCTGGTGTTCAAGAACCTGGACGACATGGTGCTCCAGCTCAACGCCCGAACTCTGGACGAGCTGCACGACTGGCTCACCTCACACAACGACACCAAGGCCGCACCGGCGCAGCAGCTCCACGCCCTGGCCAACGCCTATATCGACTACGCCGTGCGCCACACCGACCGCTGGAACCTGCTGTTCGAGTCCATCGCCGGGGACGACCAGAATCTCCCCGACTGGTACCTGCAACGCCTGAGCAGGGTCTTCGGCCTGATCGAGTCGGCCCTCGTCCCCCTTACCGATCACCAGGGTCGCGAAGCGATCACCCAGGCTGCCCGTGTGCTCTGGGCCGGCGTACAGGGGATCTGCACCCTCAAGATCCGCCACCGGCTCGACCTGGCCGGCGGCCAGAGCACCGAACAGATGGCGGCGATGCTGATCGATAACTTCCTGGCTGGATTTGTGAGTAAGTAGGTGCCGTCATACCGGACCTAATCCGGCATCCATGCAAACGATGGCACGATAACTAAAAATGACTGGATTGCGGATGTCGCTGGAATGACGATCAAAAGAAGAGAAAAATGGAATGGTTTAAGGGAGTGCTGCGCGGGTTCCCGGCGATCCGCCTCACCATCCTGCCGCCGCGCCCGTCTGGCCGCCTACGCCATGGGCGCCTTCATCATCCTGCTCGGCGCCACCGACGACCCGCGGTTAGCGAAGCTCCTGCTCTTTACCATCGGCATGAGCGGCGGCATCTTCGTCGTACCCATCAACGCCGCACTGCAGGAGATCGGCCACCGCGCCGGCGGCGCGGTGGCGATCCAGAACTTCTTCGAAAATGTCGCCATGCTACTCGGCACCGGCCTCTACACCCTCGCCCTCACCGGTGAGATCGACCCGGTGGCCGCGCTGCTGAGCCTCGGTGTGCTGGTGATCCTCGCCACCACCTTGGTCGCCTGGCAGTTGCCGAAGGACCCGGAGCCGTTACCCAAAGA
This sequence comes from Pseudomonadota bacterium, assembly GCA_051747405.1. Classification (GTDB taxonomy): domain Bacteria; phylum Pseudomonadota; class Gammaproteobacteria; order Thiohalomonadales; family Thiohalomonadaceae; genus JAPHTQ01. The sequence continues at coordinate 1,758 of JBNJGC010000085.1, read as the reverse complement.
GGCGCTTGGGGAGTCGGAATAAGAAGTATCGGCTCAGGCAAAGCGCTCGCGCAGCCAGGCGATGATGTCGTCGGATTCGTAGAGCCAGTTGTAGGCGCCGTGCTCGGTGGGGATGCGCAGACAGGGGACTTTGACCTCACCGCCGCCCTGCTCCAGCTCCTCACGCGCCTGCGGGTCGTTGAGCGCATCGCGCTTGTCGATCTTCAGCGACAGTCGGGCGATCTCCCGCCGCACCTTGATGCAGAAGGGGCAGGTGGCGAACTGGTAGAGCACCAGGTCTTTGGTCTGCTCATCCACCTTTTTCTGCTCCTCCGGGTCGCGCTCAATGCCTTTGGGTTTGGTGATCAGCTCGTTCAACAGCATGAACGGACCGAGAACGATGCGAAGGGTACGAAAGAAGTAGCGGAAGAAAAATCTCATTTTATCTTTATTGCCTCAGTTGGGTTTCACCCCTAAGTGTGGGCAAAAGGGGCCCGCATCAAGCCATCGCCTTGATCATCGTCACCGGCATACCCACACGGACCACCCCGCCGGCCACCACCCGACAGGTGACCCCGCCGCGCCACTGCCGGGCCAATGCATCGAACAGACCGGCCCGGGCCTGCTCCATCCGCTCGCAGGGGTCGGTCTCGCCGGTCACCTCCAGGATCAGATCGCCGATACGGATCTGCGCCCCGGTACTGTGATAGAGCGGTAGTGCATCCACCAACAGGTTGGCCCGTCGCGTCTGCCACGGCAGATCCACCCCCAGCTCACCACAGGCGGCCTGCCAGTCGGCCAGGCTCATCAGCGTCACCTGGCGTTTGCCCGGCTTGCCGCGCCAGTCGCCCACCACGCCGTTGTGGATGGTGACCTGCGCCTCATCGTGGCTGGAGACCGGCCCCTTGCGCCGTTGCTTGACGGCGATGCCGAGCAGCTTTGCCATCACTCCTTCCCGATCTGCATGCACTCGTCCAGCAACCGGCGCATTCTCGCTGCCCCCTCCTGCTCCATGCGGGCGATATTACGCTCCGGGATGCGATCCGGATCGGCATAACCGGCAATAGCCCGCGCCACCCCGTCGACCCGCAACAGGTGCAGCAACGGATAGGGTGAGCGGTTGGTGTAGTTCTCCGCAGCATCCGGCTCCGTGCCGGCGAATTGATACGACGGGTGCAGGCTGGCCACCTGAAACGCCTCCTCGTAGCCCCCATGCTCCAGCAGCGCATCGACCAAGTCGAGAAAGTCGTTGTAGTCGAGGAAGTCCTGCAACACCCAGGGGTGGATCAGCACCGTGGTCTTCACCGCCTGCGGATCGCTGTTAACCAGATGCTCCAGTTCCCGCTGCAGATCGGCCAGCAACTGCCCCGCCTCACGCGCCTCGCTCACCACATAACGCACCTGCTCCCCCTCATAGGGTTTGCGGGCGAAGGGGCAGAGATTGAAGGCGATCACCGCCTTTTCGACCCAGCAGCGGGTGCGGGCAATGGCGATCTCGGGAGTGGGAACGGTTTTCATGGCCGATAGCGTACCTGATTTATTGGCGGGGTGGCACTTCGTAGGCCAGGCTGCCCAGCCCGGAGAGCACATGAGGTGGCACCATAACGATGCCTGGCGGAGTCGCCGGTCTTGCCCTACTCGGCTGCCTGGCTTCTCTGCCTGCCTGAAGAGCGTTACAGCCGTAGGCCAGGCTGCCCCTTTCGGCGCCCCGTCCGTATGGACCGCACCGCTGTTTGCCGCAAGCACCGACCCGACACTCCGCGGCTGCCTGGCAACACG
>JBNJGC010000084.1:0-10921 GCA_051747405.1 Pseudomonadota bacterium | reverse complement strand
CCACATCGACTTTACCGAGCCCTACTGCGAGACGTTACGACAAGCGTTAATCGCCACTGCCGGTGAGTTGGAGCTATCGGTCATCGGTGAGGGTACCTATGCGGCGACTCAAGGTCCGCGCCTGGAGACGGCCGCCGAGATCGATAGGCTGGAGCGCGATGGCTGCGACCTGGTGGGTATGACCGGCATGCCCGAGGCGGCCCTGGCCCGGGAGCTGGGGCTCTGTTACGCCTCCGTCGCCGTGGTGGCGAATAGGGCGGCGGGTCGCGGCGAAGAGGCGATCACGATGGCGATGATCGAACGCCATCTGAGTACCGGCCTGAACGACGTCAGGCGCCTGCTGGAGCAGGTCGTACCGCGGTTCATCGGTTAAACGAATTAGGGGGCCTCGTCGGCCTGCTCCGGTTCGCTCAGCTCGTAGGGGTAGACCTTGACCACTAGGCCGAACACCGGGTGATCGAAGTAGTGGAGCTCTTTGCTGCGCATCCGCCGCGACTGCTGCATGCGGTAGACCTGGTAGTGGGCCTGCTCCTCGGCCTGCAGAAAGAGATCGTCGCTGAAGGCCGCCTCGTCAGACAGCGGCATTCCCATCGCAGCCTCATCCGATGGGCCTGGAGAGCGGGCGCCGCTCTGCATGGCGGGCTCCTCCAGCGGTTCGCGATAGAGCAGGTCGGTGCGTAGGTGCAGATAGCGTGAAAGGATCAGCGTGAGGGTGCCCTCAAGGCGCGAAGGTTCAGCGGCGTTTTGTGCATCCTCCTGTAACGGCGCATCGGCGATGGCGAGGGTCTTGCTGTCGATGTCGACGGCTACGGCCTCCTCCCGGGGCAGGCCGGGTTGGCGCCAACCGAAGTGTAGCAATAGCTCCATATCCCGCGCCCGCTCAATGCGTGCCGCATCGCTGCTCAACCTCAGTGCATCCCGAGGCAGCAGGGTAAACGGGGTGGGGTCTTGCTCGTCCTGGTCGGGGGTGGGCATCTGTAGCGCGCGCGCGTTGTCGCGGCGGGGCAGGGTGTAGTCCAGCGGCCAGACTTCGGTGTGGCGGTAGTCCTGATTGTTCTGGACGAAGAGCATCACCTCCACATCGTACCAGCGGGTCTCCTCCTCGGCATGGGCGGGGAGGGTGGTGAGGAGCAGTAGCAGCAGTATGAGAAGGGCGGTTGGACGCACGGTTTACGTTACTCCTTGTTGCAGAAGTTCTGTTCCACGGCCATGACGGCGGCCTCGACCCTGGAGTGGACGTCGAGCTTGCGCAGGATCGCCTTGACGTGCAGCTTCACCGTGCCGTCGGAGATGCCGAGGTTGCGGGCGATGACTTTGTTGCTCTGCCCCTCGGCCAGCAGGCAGAGGATCTCCAGCTCCCGCGGGGTCAGCTCGGCGAAGGGGTTGGCCTCCTTTTGCAGGATCTCCTCCACATCGCCCTGCACCACACGCGCCAGCACGGCCGCCAGTTCCGGGGCGACGATGGTTTTCCCCTCGACGATATCGCGCAGGGCGGCGACCAGCTCGGTGGGCTCCATATCCTTGAGCAGGTAGCCGGAGGCGCCGTTGCGCAGGCATTCGACCAAGTCCTGCTCTTCGTTGCTGGTGGTGAGCATGACGATGGGATTGCGAAAGCCCACCGCCCGCAGTCCGGAGAGGACCTCCAGGCCGCTCATCTCCGGCATGCGCATATCGAGCAGGACGATATCCGGCTGCAGCTCCCGGGCCATGAGAAACCCCTCCCGCCCATTGCCGGCGGTGGCGGCGACTTCGATACCGTGGCGCTCCAGCAGCGTCTCCAGGCCGCTGCGGAAGAGGGTGTGATCGTCTACCAGTAGTACTTGCATCAATTGTCGTTGTCAGATTAGGGCAAAGTGCTGCGAACTGCGGTTGCCGTGTTCGCTGCCGTCGCTGTTGCGGAAGTTCAATTGTACCCTTGTTCCCTCACTCGGTTCACTCTCAATGCGCAGTTCACCACCGAGGTAGCGGGCCCGCTCTTTCATGATCGAGAGTCCAAGGTGCTCGCCCGGATGGCCACTGAAGGCGGGCCTGTCCATGCCGACGCCGTCATCCTCCACCAGAATGTGGTAGTTGCCCTCGTTGTCGCAGCGCAGCAGTACGCGCACGGTGTGTGCATTGCTATGTTTGCGCACGTTGGCCAGCGCCTCTTGAATGATCCGCAGTACCTGCATCTCCATGTTGGCCGGCAGGCGGGTGGAGTCCCACTCCTTTTGCAGCAGTACATGCATGCCGGTCTGTTTACGGAAGTTGCTGATCAGATCCTCAAGCGCCGGCATCAGTCCGCGTGAGTTGATCGGCGCACGGAAGTGGGCGAGCAGTTCGCGCAGCTCGGTGTAGGCCTCATCCAGGCCGCCCTTTATCTGTTGAATATCCTCGTGGGTGACGTCGGCCCCCTGACGGTCGATCGCCCCGTCCAGCATACTGACCTGGAAGCGCAGGCTGGCGAGGGTCTGTGCCAGTGAGTCGTGCAGCTCGTGGGCCAGGGCGTTGCGCTCTTTGATGATGGAGAGGCGTTTGGCCTCATCGTCCAGGTGCGCCTTTTCGATGGCCATGCCGAGGTGGCGACCGATACTGGTGAAGAGTGCCTTGACCTCATCGCGGGAGTCGATGTCGGCCTTCTCTACAAAGAGGTTGTAGACGCCGAGGTTTTTGCCGTGGTATTGCAGTGGGACGGCGATCATCTCCAGGCCCATGTCTCCCATGACGGGACGACCGACCCACTGGGTGCAGGGGGTCAGATCTTTCTGAAACAGCACCTCTCCCTCGGTGACGGCGTTGCCGCAGAGGCAGCGCTGCACTGGCACCATGCGCTCCTCTTCGATGACGGCCTCTTCCAGGCCGATGCTGGCCACCAGCTCCATCTGATTGTCATCGGTGAGCAGGCGGACGGTGCCGGCGCGGGCGTTGACGATGTCGCGCATGGTGTGGAGAAAGCGCGTGAGCAGGTCTTTGAGATCGCGCGAGGTGTTGAGGCTGGCCGCCACATCGTAGAGCACCTGTAGGGAGTTGGTCTTCTGCTCGAAGCGCTTGGTCTGGCGCTTGATCTCGTCGTCCATGTGGCTGGAGAGGTTCTGCAGGTAACCCAGCAGGTTGTTGATATCCTTGGAAACCTCCTTAAGTTCACCCATCTGCTCAGGGTGCAGACGGATCTCGAGGTTGCCCTCGCGGATCGCATCGGACCAGCGTTTGAGCTCTTCGCTCGGCTGCAGCAGGTAGTGGCGAAAGGCCAGGGAGATGGCCACGAGTAGGCCGATGCCGGCGAGGATCATGACGCCGAAGAGAAACAGCAGGATCGACTCATACTCCGGGAAGTTGAGCAGTAGCGCGAGGGTAAGACCGAGCAGGGCAAAGGTGTTACCCACGCCGATAAGCAGAAAGCGCAGGCGGCGCCCGGGCAGGCCGTCACCGCTCAGCAGCAGTAGCGAGGAGAGCCAGTCAAGGGCGGCGTGCAGGCGCCCCTGGTGCTGTGCATGTGTGGTGTTGCCCATGGCGTTTGGCCACCTCGTGTGAACCGGTATCGAACGTCGCAATACGCCATGATAGCACAGAGCTATCCCGTTGTGGGTAGCCGACCTCTCCCTTCGGGATAGGGGTGGCAGAGGTCAGGTCGATCTCCCGGGGCTGCCCGGGAGGTCGTGAGGGGGGGCGCTCTCAGTTACAGGAGCTACAGCCGCCAGAGCTGCACCCTCCATCGTCGCTGCCGGGGGGCTGGTAGTTGGCATCGTTCGGGTTCATGAAGATAAAGTGCCACTCACCGGGCTGAAGCTCGACAAAATCGATGGTGGCACCGTTAAGCAGAGGGCCGAACTCGCCCCCCATCACCACCTCAACATCGCCGAAGCGGAAAAGCAGATCGTCATCCTTGGCCTCATCGAAGCCCATGCCGTACTCCATACTGCCGTCCGGGAGCTTTTTCGCCGCCAGACGCAGGGCGAGACCGTTCGCCTCACTCTGCTCGGCGGCCTGCTTCACCTGTTCGATCGCTTTGTCGGTCAATGTAATCATACTGCTGCCTCTGCTTGCTTGCGGTGGTGTGGTGCCGGAGCGCTAGCCTTCGCTGCGGGACGCCGTCGATGGCTGGTGACGACACTGGCGGACAAAGTCGACAAAGCGCTCTGCCCATGGGTTACCCTCAACATGACGGAGGTGCACGTAGTTGGCCAGCAGGTTCTTGTAGACAAAACCGTCGTGCTCGCCGTCGATGCCGTGGCCGCGCTCCAGCCTATAGGCATACTGGAGCCCGGAGGGCAGGTTTTCAAGGCTGGAGTAGTGGAACTCATGCACCCGGTAACTCCGCCCAGGCCGGCTGCCGGGCCAGGGAGTCTGATCGGTCTCGACAATCCGGGCGTAGCCGCGACCAACAGGCTTTTTGTGCATACGACAATCGCCGGGGATGATCCCGACCATCTCCACCTGCTGCTCGCCCCAGCGGAGCGAGCGGCTCAGGTAGATGAGTCCACCGCATTCGGCATAGCTGGGGAGCCCCTGCTCGATCTGCCGGCGTATCGCCTCGCGTAGCGGCTGGTTGGCCGACAGCTCGGCCATGCGGCTCTCGGGGAAGCCCCCTCCGATAAACAGGCCGTCGCAGCCCGGCGGCAGTGCCGGATCACGGGTGGCGTCGAAGGGGAGCAGCTCGGCACCGGCCTGTTCGAGCGCCTCCAGGTCGTCCGGATAGTAGAAGCCGAAGGCGCTGTCGCGGGCGATGGCGATGCGCACCGGCTCAAGCGCGGCGGGTGGCGTAGCGACGGGGGCCGAGGGGAGGGCGGGGGCGGTTCGGGCGAGCCGTTTGAGGGCGTCGAGATCCACCTGTTGGGCGATGCGCCGGGCGATGGTGTCGAGCTTCTCCTGCACCGCTGCGGCCTCATTGCTGGGGATCAGCCCCAAGTGGCGCTCATCAATCGCCAGCTCCGCGTCGCGGTGTATCACCCCGAGCAGAGGTAGATCGCAGTAATGGCCTATCACCTCTCGCAGGCGTCTCTCATGTCGCGGGCCTGCCACCTTATTGAGGATCACGCCGGCGATGTTCAGCTGCGGATCGAACTGCTGAAAGCCGAGGATCAGCGGTACGATGCTGCGTGTCGCGCCCTTGACGTCGAGCACCAGCACCACCGGTGTCTCGAGCAGCTTGGCCAGCTCCGCATTGCTCTGGCGCCCCTCCACATCGAGGCTGTCGAACAGCCCCATATTGCCCTCGATGAGGGCGATATCGCGCTCGGCGCTACGGCTGGAGAAAAAGCGCAGAATCTCCTCCGGGCCCATGGTATTGAAGTCGAGGTTGTAGCAGGAGCTGCCTGCTGCACGGCCCAGCCACATCGGGTCGATGTAGTCGGGCCCCTTCTTGAACGGCTGCACCTCCAGGCCGTCCCGGGCGAGTGCGGCACAGATCCCCAGAGTAATGGTGGTTTTACCCGAGGATTTATGTGCCGCACTGAAGAGCAGCCGGGGCATTTCAGAGGGCGTCGGCAAAGCGGTCTCTGTTGCGTGCGTCCCACATGCTGCGGGCCTGCTGTTCGGCCTCTTCACGGGTGGCGGCACGACCCAGGGTGTAGAGCGAGACCGCGACGGTACCGATAACCGAGGCCTCGGCGTACTCGTCCTCTTTGTCGCCGCGCCAAACGGCAGCCAGATCGGACACATTCATCTCGTCGGGACGGACGTGGCGCTTGCTGAACATCGCCGGCCACTCCTCGTCGCGCATCTCGCCGTTGTGAACCCCCTGAATCAGCAGGTCGAGATCGGGGTTGCGCTCGATCTCGCCGCCTTCGCCCTTGATGACCGACATGTGCGGGATCCCCAGCAGTACCCCCGCCTCCTGGTGGGTGGGCCGGTAGCCGGGGTGGAAGATCCCCTGCATGACATGCTCGGCGCCGAAGGGGTTGAGCATACGGGCGATGGTGTGGACCGGGGAGCGTAGGCCCAGGAGGGGACGCATCTCGATGATCTCGTAGAGTTTGGGGCTCATGTGCTCGAGATCGATGTAGCTGAAGTTGCTCTGTTCGAGCTGTTTGGTCGCCTCCTCCATGCTGGTAGCGACGGGGACGCCGAGCTGTGGCAGGACATCCTTGGTGTAGATACGGCCCGCGGTGTGGCCGCTGGCGCCGTGCATAAAGATACGGATACCGCTCTCCGCCATCAGCAGGGTGGCGAGCAGGTACCAGGGCAGGATGCGTTTTTTACCGGCGTAGGAGGACCAGTCGAGGTCGACCTTGGGGGCATTGGCGGGGAGGGTCAGATTCTCACGGATCGCCCTGACCGCTGCGGCGACCTCCTCTGGAGTCTCCTCCTTGACCCGCATCAGCATGAGGAAGGCGCCCAGCTGAATCGGCTCGACCTCCTCGTTCATGATCATGCGCATCGCCTCATAGGCCTCATCGGCGCTCAGGCCGCGGGAGCCGTTACGGCCTTTGCCGAGGATACGGACGTATTGTGCAAAAGGATGTTCTTCTTGGCTCATGCCACCACCTCTGAAATTACGGGTAATTTTTGGCGCCTGGGGCAGCCTGTCAACCCTCTCTATAAGGGCAATTGGCGCCATTTTAAAGCGTTTCGAGAGAAAGCTGAATCCACAGGTACTGGTAGGGTAATTACTCGTCCCCCCCCTCTGACAAGATTGTTCACCGCAAAGGCGCAGAGTCGCAAAGTGGTGCATGGGGGTTGCCAAAGAGTGTCAGGGACTTTGCGCCTCTGCGGTTAGTTTTTGGGGTGAGTAATTACCTTAGTCCGGGCTGAGGGCTTGTCCCTCATAAAACAAAACACCGATGCCCCTTGCGGTGACATCGGTGTCTGTTAGCAGCCGCCGTTGTAAGCAGGGCTTACTTGGCGTGCGGGTCGACCTCGGAGTCTGCCAGGCTATCGGGCAGGAAGCGCAGGTTCTTCAGCGCCACCGTGGTCATGGCCAGGGTCAAAGCGACACCGGCAAGGCCAAGCAGGAACTCGTAGATGGTCGGGCTGTAGGCGTAGAACTCGGAGTTCACGGCGCCTTCAAAGCTGCTGACCACCTCGTAGCCCGGGAACATCACCAACGGGTAGGCCTGGCCACCGATGAGGATGACGTAGACCAGCGAGAAACCGCCGAGGACCACCAGGCTGGAGGCCAGGGTGATGGCGCCGCGCTTCATCCCGGTGCTTGGGTGATAGAGCAGGGCCAGCGGCACCAGGGTGCCGATAATGACGTAACCGAGCCAGAACAGGGTGGTGTAGATGCCGCCATCGGTGAGGATGAAGCGCTCGACACCGTGATGCTCCGTGGCGTAGAGGTTGGTCAGGTGCATGGTCACGACAAAGTAGAGCACACCGGCGATGAAGACGCCCAGAAGGTTCTTCAGCTTGCGCAGGATGGCATCCCCCAGAGGACGCTCGGTCATGCGGTAGGTGGCCATCAGCACCAGCAGGAAGATCGCCAGGCCGAAGGAGAAGGACATGACGATGAACATCGGTGCCATAATGGCCGCGTCGTAACCCTGGCGGGCGACGAGGAAACCGAAGATGGAGCCGGTACCGGTGGTGAGGATCAGGCGCCAAATGAAGGCGAAGAAGCCGGCTACGGGGGTGTAGCGGTTCATGCGCTTCTCCATCATCGTCCACAGGTAGATCGCAACCAGGGCGATAAAGCCGTTATAGAGGATGATGTTCCAGGCGAAGATCGACTTAAAGTTGTAGTGGGTCATGGCAACGATGAGTCGATCGGGACGCCCAAGGTCCAGCACCAGCACAATCAAACCGCCAAGCAGCAGGGTGATGGCGAGCAGGCCGGACAGCGGGGCCAGCGGCTTATACATCTTCTTGCCGAATACCGAGCCGATGGAGGCGACATTGAGTGCCCCGGAGGCGGCAACGATCAGGAAGATGGCGAACACGTGCGGCATGCCCCAGACGATTTGGTTGGTCATGCCGGTTACCCAGTGGCCGCTATGCTCCATGTGGTACCAGGAGAGCATACCGACGAGGATAACGGCGCCGAGGCCGGCGAGCAGGCCGTAGAAGCCCTTGCTTGCCTCAATTTGCGTAAATAGCGTTTTTTTCATGCCTATCTATCCGTTTAATGTCTTTTATTAGATACCGCGGTAGCGAACACCGGTGTTGAGGCCCAGATCGGCACGCACCTGTGTAGTAGCGTGCTTGGCGACCGCCTCGGAGATTTCGCTGTCGGGGTTTTCCAGATCACCAACGATGATGGCTTTGTGACCTTCGCTGTTGCACGCTTCGGCGCAGGCTGTGGTGCCTTCACCGGCGTCCAGTTTATGGACACAAAGGGTGCAGGACTCGACGGTACCCTTGCCGCGGGGGGCGTGGGCACGCTGGTCCTCCAGCGCCTCGTGGATAAATGAGCGCGCCTTGTAGGGACAGGCCATCATGCAGTAGCGGCAACCGATGCAGATATGCTTGTCGACCAGAACGATGCCATCGGCACGCTTCATGGAAGCGCCGGTGGGGCAGACGTCGACGCACGGCGGGTTTTCGCAGTGCTGGCACATCATCGGCAGGGAGTGAACCGCGTTGGTGGTGGTGTTACGCAACTCCACCTTGCGGATCCACTGAGCCTTCTGCTTGTCGGAGGAGTTCTGCTCGTCGGTGCTGCCGGCAGCACCCCAGCCATTCTCGGTTTGACAGCCGGTGACGCAGGCGTCGCAGCCCTTGGCACACTTATTGGTGTCGACCAGCATCCCCCAACGCACCTTGTCGCTGGCGGGTTCGGCGGCATCCCGGGCATGGGCGACACCATAGAGCATCACACCAGGGGCCAGAGTCATACCGGCGGCAAGTTTGGCACTGGTGTTCAGAAAGTCACGACGTGCCGGATCCATTTGTTTGGAGTCACTCATTGGATAGCACCTGTGTTGTTCTTTTCAGCAGCAAGCTTGTTGAGCAGCTCTTCAGAGGCGGGCTGATGTACATCTTTCATCGCCTTCATAGCCGGCGTCACCAACGGGTGGAACATCGCCGTACCTTCCGGACGAGTGGCGTGACACTGGAAGCAGTCGACTTTGACGCCGGTGTACATATGGCAACTCTGGCAGAAGTGCTCACCCTCAGAGCGTGAGGCCTGGTTACTCTCCTCAGCGGGAGGAACGTGGCACTCAAGACACTCATTGAGGCTGTACTGCTTGGTACGAATACCTTTACGCAGAGTGTCGTCGCGATGCTGGAGGAGATACTTCATGTGATTTCTGCGCATCTCGTCAGTATCTTCGACACACTGATTACCTTTGACGGGTGCGGGGATGTTGGGCCCCACACCGTCATTGTCACCGGCCAGCACCGGCGCTGACAGCGTCAGCACCAGCAGGGCCGGCAGTACGTTGAGAAGCTTTGAAATAGGCTTCATGACGTCCCCTTATTCACCCATACCCATGTCGATGTAACCGGTCGGGCAGACATCGGCGCAGATGTGGCAGCCGATGCAGCGCGAGTAGTCGGTGTAGACGTAGCGACCGGTGGTGCGGTCCTTGGCAGGCGTACGCTTGACCGCCTCCTGAGGACAGTACACGACGCAGTTGTCGCACTCGAAACACATACCGCAGCTCATGCAGCGCTCGGCCTCGTTGATCGCCTCTTCTTCGGTCAGGGGCAGCAAACGCTCCTGGAAGTTGCCGATGACATCCTCAGCAGATACCTCGATGTGCTTGCGCTTGTTGCGCGGGGTATCGGCGAAGTGGCCCAGGAAGAGCTCATCGGCAGAGATGATCTCACTGGATGAGCGGTCCTCGTAGTTGTGTACGGCAAAGTCCGCATCGGAGGTACCACGCAGGCCCAGGTCGATATCCTTGGCGAAGCCCTCCTTCTGCTTGACCTCCTCCTTGCTGAGGGTGTGGAACTCAGCCGGGGCGTGCTCGGTTTCACGCAGTTTGGCCAGCAGGTTCCAGTGGTGAACGTCGACCTTCGGACGGTTCTTCAGCTCTTCGTTCTTCAGGTAGTGGTCGATGCTCTCGGCGGCGATGGAGGCGTGGCCGATAGCGGTGGTCAGCAGGTGTGGGCGAACCACGTCGCCGATGGCGAAGTAACCCGGCTTGCCCGGAACCTGGAAATGCTTGTCGGCATCAACCAGGCTACGCTCGTTGGCGAAGCCTTCCATACCTTCCCAGTCACCGGTCTGACCGATGGCCGCGACGATGAGCTCAGCCTCCATGACGAACTCGGAGCCTTCGATGGGGGTGGAGCCGTCCTCTTCCAGGCGGACCACCTTCAGGCCGTTGGCGCGACCGTCTTCGCCCTTGACGACTTCAACCGGGCTCAGCTGCCCCTGGATCGCAATACCTTCGCGCTTGGCATCCTCGATCTCGTGCTCCGCTGCGGGCATCTTCTCGATGGGTGAGCGGGAGATCAGGGTAACGTCGGCACCTTCACGGGCAGCGGTTTCTGCCACATCGTGCGCGGTTTGGTTGATGATGACGTGCTCGGGACGATCCTTCTCGTTCTCTACGGTGATGTGACCCAGACGACGGGCAACGGAGGCGACGTCGATGGAGGTATCACCACCACCGATAACCAGGACCTTGCCACTGACGTGCTTCAGGCGGCCTTCGTTGAACGCTGCCAGGAAGGCGACACCGGTGATGGCGTTGACCGCATCGGCACCCGGAATGGGCAGCGCACGACCGGCCTGAGCGCCGATGGCGAAGACGATGGCATCGAACTCCTTCTCCAGCTGCTCCATGGTGACGTCGACACCGACCTTGGTCTTGGTCTTGACCTCAACGCCCATGTCGATGATGCGCTTGATTTCACCGTCCATGACGTCGCGGGGCATACGGTAGCCGGGGATGCCGTAACGCATCATGCCGCCGAGCTCTTCGAGGGCTTCGAAGATGGTGGCGCCGTGGCCCATGCGACGCAGCTGGTAGGCAGCGGCCATACCGCCGGGGCCACCACCGATGATGGCAACCTTCTTGCCGGTGTCGGCACCTGCTTCGTAGGTGTAGTT
>JBNJGC010000083.1:0-10923 GCA_051747405.1 Pseudomonadota bacterium | reverse complement strand
GTTGCTACCAATGCGCTCAAACTCCCCCTCCTGCAACACGCGCAGGAGTTTTGCCTGGAAGGCGGGGCTAATCTCACCAATCTCGTCGAGAAAAATCGTGCCCCCGTCCGCCTGCTCAAACCGCCCCTTGCGTTGACTGGAGGCTCCGGTGAAGGCCCCTTTCTCGTGGCCAAACAGCTCTGATTCAAGAAGGTTGTCCGGCAACGCGGCACAGTTGAGTTTGATAAACGGCCCATTGGCCCGCGGAGAGTTGTAGTGGATGGCATTGGCGATAAGCTCTTTGCCGGTGCCCGATTCACCGCGGATCAACACCGTCGTGTTCCACTTGGCCACCTGCCTGACCTGCTCAAAGATTCGGCGCATGGAGGGCGTCTTCCCGACCATATTGTCGAATGAGTAGTTGGAGCGTACCGCACGACGGAGGCGATCCCGCTCATCGGCCAGATCCCTTTTCTCCTCCGCCACTTGCCACGACAGGCGTACACTCTGTGCAATGAGGTTGGCCACCATTTCCAAAAAGCGTGCCCGCTCCTTAAGCTCTTCACCCTCGCCCTGATTGGGTTGTGCCGCCAACACGCCAACATCCCCATGTCCACCCACCGTGATCGGTACACCCAGAAATGGCAGTCCGGAGTCATAAACACCGAGGCGATCGAGAAAGTCCAGCTCGGCTCCGACACACTCACAGACCATACGGTGCCCCGTTGCCAGAATCTTTCCAACCAGCCCCTCACCGGAGCGGTAGCGTACCTTGCTGACCACCTTGGGATCGACACCATATAAAGCCACAACACTCTGCTCGGCAGAGTCGGGCATTTTCAAGGTAACCATGCCGCGCTCCATTCCTGCTGACTCATGCAGCTGTTCGAGCACCCCCTGAAGGGTCTCGTGCAGATTAAGGGAGCGACTCAATACCTGACTCACCCGGTAGAGTGTGTCCAGTTCGGTATTGATTAAGCAGGACTGCAGATCGCAATCGGGGCCGTTAAAATTTGAAAGACTCATAATCCCTACCGTCACTCATGAATGGGATACAGGAAGGCGCACATTGATACGGCAACCATGGTGAAAATGAGCGTCGATCTCCAACGTACCGGCATGGCGGTTGATCACATCCTGCGCCAGGGTAAGCCCCATGCCGGCATGAGACGCGTCGCCGCCGGTTTTGGTGGAGAAAAACGGTTCGAAGACCTTTATCCGAAGTGGCTCGGGAATACCCCCACCGCTGTCGATGAGGGTGACACTCACCCACTTATCCTCGTTTGCGGTTTCGATGGTTATCTCGCGGCGTCGACAATCGCCCGCCACAATCGCCTCGATGGCATTATCAAGCAGGTGCTTGATCATGTTGCGGAGCCTGTTCGCTTCACCGAAAACGGGTTTTACCGACGCCGTCGGTTTCCAGTCGATGACGATGCCTTCACTGAGAAGTCGCTCGGTATAGATCATAAGTACATCGTGTATCACCTGATTGAGGTTAAGCGAAACCGGCTCAAAACCCTCCTCTCTGGGGATGGCTTGCTGAAGATTGTGTAGCGCACCTCTGGCCTGCTCTTGCACCTCAGCTAATACCGACAGCAACGCATCGTCCATGGCGCTTTTATCGCTGCGCCGCTCCAGCATATCCATGGCGGCATTGAGCATATTAAACGGGGATTCGAACTGATAAACGGCCCCCGACAAGGTCTCCTGCAGGCTTTGATTCATTCCCTCCTCGGCAAGCAGGGCGCGCATGGCATTACTACGAATCCGCTCTTGCTGCTGCTTCTGGGAGGTGATGTCATGGGCGAGAAACAGCAGGTAGGGAACCCTCTTTTCGCTAAAAAAGGTATCCACATCGCTCACCAATTCACATGACCAGGTGCCGGAGCAGGCAAACCAACGCTGCTCACCTGTGGCCAGCTTGCAGGCAATCTCACAGTTGTAAAATGAGCGCTGCGCCGCACGCATCGACTCAAAGTCACCGACACGGCTGCGCAACTGCTCAAACAGGTGGACAAGCGGCTCGGGCTGGTCCATGTCTGTGATCAGTTTCTTATACGCCTGGTTGTCGAGCACCACCTTCATACTCTCATCCAGTACCGCCATGACCGCAGGGGTCGAGTCGACCACTGATTCGATGAACGCCTTTTGGTTACACACCTTGCGCTCAAGGGCGAACCACTCAGTGACATCACGATGGATGCCCAGGAAGTGGGTCATCGCCCCTTGCGTATCGAACACCGGGGAGATCGTCACCGCAGCGAGGTAGCGGGCACCATCTTTGCGACGATTGACCAGCTTGCCGCTCCAGCGATGTCCCGCCTGGATGGTTTGCCACAGCTCGCGGTAGATCGCGCGGGGGGTTGACTTGTAGGAGAGCAGCGACTCGTTATGGCCGACGATCTCCTCCTGCGAATACCCGGTCACCTCGGTAAAACATCGATTGGCATAGAGGATTTTCGCATTGAGGTCGGTAATCGAGACGGCCAAGGGTGACTGCTCCAGGGCATCTTTCAGCACATGCGGCGGCAGGGCGTCACGGGGCGCGCCACGCGACTGCGTCAGCGCCGCTCGTAGCGTGGCGGCCAATTCCGCCGAAGGCTCATGCAGATAGCGCTCAATGAGACGCTCCAGGGCGTGTTCGGAAGGCGACTCGGTTTGGTGCACGGTTACCGGCATACAAGCATCCTCATAAGGAGTTGAACAGAGCACTGCAAAAGTTATGCCGTTACTTGCGAAAGCCCCAAGTCTTGCCCCGTACCCTGGCAACCGCGCTTACCCTGTCGTCTTTACGACAAATAGCAATCAGCGAAAGGGGAAAATGCGACAACAGACCAGACCCGGTACGCACCACGCCGGTGCATTCTCGCTCAACCCCACATGAAATAGGGTTTCATTGGTGCACTCTCCCCCCATCACAGTGCTGGCACAGTTGATGCAACCCCTCACTACAAAGCCAGACCGTCCGCTGGGGTGACGGCGCCGACACCGACGAGGAACCTGATGAGCGAATACCTGCTTATTCTTCTGGGCACCGCCCTGGTGAACAATGTGGTTCTGGTCAAGTTTCTTGGCCTCTGCCCGTTCATGGGTGTATCCAACAAACTCGATACCGCCATGGGGATGGGCCTGGCCACGACCTTCGTTCTGACGCTGGCCTCGGTCGCAAGCTGGGCGCTGGAGAGGTTTGTCCTGGTGCCGCTCGATATCCAGTTCATGCGCATACTCTCTTTTATTCTGGTGATTGCCGCCGTGGTTCAGTTCACTGAGATGGTGGTGCGCAAATCCAGCCCGGTGCTCTATCAGTTGCTCGGTATCTTCCTGCCACTGATCACGACCAACTGCGCCGTTCTCGGAGTCGCTCTGCTTAACGTGCAGGAAGAGAACGGATTTATCGAAAGCCTTATCTACGGCATGGGTTCGGCGCTGGGATTCACCCTTGTGATGGTGCTGTTCGCGGGTATGCGTGAACGCCTTGCCCTGGCCGGTGTGCCGGCGGCTTTTGCCGGTGCGCCGATCGCCTTTATTGCCGCGGGTTTGTTATCGCTGGCGTTTATGGGCTTTACCGGGCTTCCGGTCAAGTAATGAAATAGGAGGGGAAAATGTCCGCCATTGTTGCACTGACACTACTGGGTCTGTTTCTCGGTTTTCTGCTTGGGCTGGCCGCGAATAAATTCAAGGTAGAAAGTGACCCGATTGTGGATGAGATCGATGAGCTGCTGCCCGGCACCAACTGCGGCCAGTGTGGCTATCCCGGCTGCCCGGCCGCGGCAGAGGCCATTGCCAACGGCGCCGCGCCGGTTAATCTTTGTCCGCCCGGTGGCAAAAGCCTGGCTGAGGAGTTGGCGAGGAAACTCGGCGTCAGCTTCGATGCCTCGGCGATGGATGACGGTCCGGCAAAGATCGCTCGCGTCGACGAAACGCTCTGTATCGGCTGCGTTAAATGCTTTCGTGAATGCCCAACCGATGCCATTGTCGGTGCTCCGAAACAGATCCATGTGGTAATGGACAGAGCTTGTACCGGCTGCGGAAAGTGCGAGGATGTGTGTCCCACCATGTGCATTGAGATGGTGGAACCCGAGACGACACTGCGGCAGTGGCGCTGGCCCAAGCCGCAAGTAGAAGTCGTGGCAGAGGCGGCCTGATATGCGTCTATTCCGTTTTAAGGGTGGGGTACACCCCGACGAAAACAAGACGACCCACGAGCTGCCGATCGCGCCGATGCCGGTGCCGACACGTCTATACCTGCCGCTACAGCAGCACATCGGCTCGCCCGCCGCGCCGATTGTAGAGGTCGGCGAACAGGTCAAAAAGGGGCAGTTGCTGGCGACCGCCACCGGCCCGATCTCTGCGCCGGTGCACGCCTCTACCTCCGGGGTAATCATCGCCATTGATGATTGGACGGCTCCCCACCCTTCAGGGCTGCCGGTCAAGAGCATCATCCTCGAAAGCGACGGTAAGAATGCGTGGTGTGAGAAGATCGTTCCGATCGATCCGTTCAAACTCTCTCCGGAGGCGATCGCGCAGAGGGTCGGTGAAGCGGGCATTGTCGGCATGGGCGGCGCCGCCTTCCCAGCGGCGGTCAAACTCAATCTGGGGACGAAAAACCGTATCCACACCTTGATTATCAATGGTGGCGAATGCGAGCCATATCTGACGTGCGACGATCGTCTGATGCAGGAGCGCCCATCCCCTATTATCGACGGCACACGTCTTATGCTCAAGGCGCTCGGCTGCAAGCGCGCGTTGATCGCCGTGGAGAATAACAAACCTGAGGCGCAACGTGTCTTACGCGAGGTGGCAGCAGCCTCCTCCGAGATCGAGGTGGTCGGCGTGCCGACACGCTACCCGATGGGATCCGAAAAGCAGATGATCCAGACCCTTACCGGCCTGGAGGTACCCGCCGGTGGTCTTGGCGCCGATATCGGAGTGCTGGTACACAACGTCGCTACCGCCTACGCCGTACACCAGGCCCTGCGACACGGGCGACCGCTGGTATCACGCATTGTCACTGTAAGCGGTAGCGCAGTGGCGGCGCCGGCCAATCTGGAGGTACCACTCGGCACCCTCGCAGCGGACTTGGTCGCACACTGTGGTGGACTGAAAAAGGAGGCCAAGCGCCAACTTCTGGGTGGACCGATGATGGGCACCGCCCTGCCCCACCTGAAAGTGCCTATCGTCAAAGGGAGTAACGGGGTACTGGTACTGGGTAAGGATGAGATGCGTCTTCAGCCCACCCCGCGCCCTTGCATACGCTGCGCTCGCTGCGTCGAGGCCTGCCCGCTTGGTCTGATACCCCTGGAGATGGCTGCCCGTGCCCGCAGTGGTGATATGGACGGCGCCCTTGAGTTCGGACTGCGCGACTGCATCGCCTGCGGCACCTGCAGTTATATCTGCCCCTCCTCCATTCCCCTGACCCAGTACTTCAACTTTGCCAAGGGTGAGCTTGCCCGAACGCAGCAGGAGAAGCAGAAGTCCGACTTTACCCGCCAGCTGGCACAGTCACGACAGGAGCGGCTGGAACGCGAGGCGCGTGAGAAGAAGGAGGCTGCGGCAAGAAGGAAGGCGGAGCGGGAAGCGAAGCGGCGTACGGCGGAAGCCGAAAAAGAGAAAGAGAGCGCATCATGAGCGACTATATCCCGGCCCCCTCCCCACACACCCATGGAAAGTTCAGCCTGGCAGGTATCATGGTCAGTGTCTGGCTGGCCCTCTTACCGGCAAGCCTTTACGGTGTTTGGCTCTATGGCTGGCCGGCGCTGAATCTGCTGCTCATTACCAGTGTCTCCGCCCTGGCGGTCGAGGCGGCTGGACTCTACCTGGCTGGCAAACCGATTAAACCTGCACTCGGTGACGGCTCAGCACTGGTTACCGCCTGGCTGCTGGCGATGACACTGCCGCCCTGGGCCCCCTGGTGGATCGCCGTGATCGGCGCCGTATTTGCGATCATCGTCGGCAAACAGGTCTTTGGCGGAATCGGCCAGAACCTTTTCAACCCCGCCATGCTGGGCCGGGTCGCCCTGCTTATCGCCTTCCCGCTGGAGATGACCACATGGGTCTCCCCGCAACCGCTGTTCAGTGCCGGAGCGCCGGGGTTTAGCGAAGGGTTGGCCATCACCTTCTCCAGCCAGTCCCCCAGCAACGCCATCAGCGACGCCATCAGCGGTGCCAGCCTGCTTGGCCATATCAAGACGGAGGTGGCGAGAGGCCTTCCCGCCGAGGCAATCCTGGCCGGCGCTTACAACAGCTCGGACGCCGCCATCGGTAACATGCGCGGCAGCCTCGGCGAGACCTCGGCGCTACTGCTCCTCCTCGGTGGCCTGTTTCTGCTCATTCGTCGCATCATCAGTTGGCATATCCCATTCACCATGCTCGCCACGGTCGCCCTGCTCGCCACAGTGATGAACCTGATTGCACCCGAGCGCTACGTCGATGCCGGCGTCCACCTGCTAAGCGGTGGACTGATGCTTGGCGCCTTTTTCATCGCCACCGATCCGGTAGGTTCACCATCCAGCGCGAAGGGGCAGATCGTCTATGCCGTCGGGTGCGGAGCGCTGATCTACATTATCCGGACCTGGGCAGGTTTTCCTGAGGGGGTGGCATTTGCCGTACTGCTGATGAATGCGGCCACACCGCTTATCGATCACTACATGAGACCGCGCATCTATGGGCGTAACCGACAGGGCGAACCACTGGACTACGAAAGCGGTAAATTCGCCAAGCGCCTGTCGCAGTTTCAGAGGGGTAACGACTGATGTATGGCCATGGAGTCGCTTCACCGAGCTACCGTAAACGCATCGGATACCAGGCCATGCTTCTAGGTGGTATGGCCACCCTCGCCAGTGCCCTGCTGGTCGGTGGTGATGTGGAAACACGCGATGCCATCGCCCAGCGTAAGGCCGAAGATCTGAAGGCCTCACTGAGTCAGGTCTTGCCCGAAGCGCTCCACGATAACGACCTTTTGAGTGATGTGGTCACCCTGCCGGAGAGTAAGACCCGGGGCGGATCGATCAAGGTTTATCGGGCGCATAAAGACAACCGTATCAGCGCGGTGGCATTTGAGGTTTCGGCCAACGGCTATGCCGGGCCGATCACCAGCATCATGGGGGTGAACGCCGAGGGTGAGATCCTGGGCGTCAGAGTCCTTGCCCATACCGAAACACCGGGCTTGGGAGACAAGATTGAGATCGCACGCGATGACTGGATCCTCACCTTTGACGGCCACTCGCTGGAGAACACCGCACAAACCCAGTGGCAGGTAAAGAGGGACGGCGGCATGTTCGACCAGTTCACCGGCGCCACGATCACGCCACGTGCCGTGGTCAGATCAGTCTATAGCGGACTACAGCTGTTCACTGAGAACAGAGAGCGCCTGCTGGCCCCACCCAAAAGGGCCGAAGCGGCGAGCGAGAGCCAACACGGAGGAGATGACCATGAGTGAGAACCCGCGTATTGACTATCGTCGCATCATGCGTGACGGCCTGTGGGATAACAACGTAGTCTTCTCTCAGCTGCTCGCGCTCTGCCCTCTACTCGCCGTTACCGGCACCGCCACCAACGGCTTGGGGCTGGGGTTGGCCTCGCTGGTGGTACTGGTCGTGGCCAACCTGGTGGTCTCGCTCTTTCGCGGCATCATCACCCCGGAGGTGCGCATCCCGGTCTTCGTACTGTTGATCGCCGCCATCGTGACCTTGGTGGATATGATGATGAACGCCTGGCTGCATGAGCTGCATAAGGTGCTCGGCTTATTCATTCCGCTTATCGTGACAAACTGTGCCATTCTGGGCCGAGCCGAGTCGTTCGCCTCACGCAAGCCGATTCGTGCCGCCGTTAGCGACGGCATGGCCATGGGCTTGGGCTTTATCATCGCGCTGGTCGCACTCGGTGGCGCCCGCGAGATCATCGGTGCAGGCACCCTCTTCGCCAACGCCTCACTGCTGTTGGGGGAGAGCTTCAAGTTTCTCGAGCTCACCATCATCCCCGACTATCGCGGCTTCCTCCTGATGGCGCTGCCACCGGGTGGCTTCCTGATGATGGGGTTCCTTATGGCCGGCAAGCGCATCCTCGACACCCGCCAGAGTAAGCGGCTGGCTGCAACGGCTGCCGGTACAACAGCAGCAGAGGCTTAGTGGTCCATGATGAAGATCTCCATAACCTACACAGACGCCGTCAAGCAACCCTGGTTCGATCTCGCTGTCCCTGACCAGACCACTGCCGAGGAGGCGATAGCACTATCCGGCATCACCGATCAGTACCCTGAGATCGATCTGGCAGTCAATAAGTTCGGGATCTTTGGCAAGGTGGTCAAGCCGACGCACGAACTCAAGGAGGGGGACAGGCTGGAGATCTACCGACCGATAACCGCCGACCCGGAGACGGTGGAGCGCAGGGATGAGTGAACGCCGTCGATGCGCAGGGGTGAGCAGTACGCACGAACGGCGAGAACCGCTTCACGCCACCGGTGTCTGCTGCAGCCACTGCTTGAGCGCACGCTGCCTCTTCTTGGCGGAAAGGTGCTCCCGAAGCTTTTCACGAACCCCATCAAAGCCCAGCCGCTGTGCCGGGTGTACCGTTTCGCAATAGAGAATATGAAGGCCGACCTCGGTGCGAACCACGGCGCTGCACTCCCCCTCCTCCATGGCAAACAGTGTGGCGTCCAGTTCCGGGTAGAGCTGACCGGGCCTGACTCGTCCCAACAACCCACCGTGCATTGCAGTGGGGCACTCTGATTGCTTTTCCGCCAGCGTCGCAAAACTCCCCTCACCATCAACCTCGGAGAGGATTCGCTCCATGCGCTCGGCTGCGGCCTGCGGGCGATTCTCCGGATAGTCGTCATTGATAGTGATGAGGATATGGCGTGCGGTGCGTGTCTCGGGCATCTCGAAGCGTTCAAGATGTTGATAGTAGTAGATCTCGAGCTCGTGCTCATCGACCTCTGAAACGGCGGCCAAAAGCTGCTCAGTGGCCCCCTCCACCTTCAGCTCATAGTGCAGCGCCTGGAGCAGCCCCTGGCGATCGAGATGGTTCTGCTCCAGTGCCCGGTCGAACTCCGCCTCACTATCGAACCGTTCAAGCAGCTGCCGGAATGATCCCTCAACAACCTCCTCAGGCACCACAATGCTCACGGCCCCATCGGATTCGAGTATGCGCTTGCCAATCGCCAGCTCACGGTTGGCCTGCTGCAGCGCAGCCGCAAACTCATGCTCATCGAGCTCAACCCGGGGTTTGTCAAATAGCTGCATCGCAGCTCGCATCAGGGCGTAGTTGGACTGTGGCGTTTGTTGCATCGACAGCTCTCCTCACTGACCAGCGTCATGGGGCACGGCAGTCGCCAGAGAGGCCTCTGGTACCACCAGGGTGTGACCGGGGAAACGGACGTGGTAGGCGACCCCTCCTTCGTGATGCCGCAGTACCTTGATAATCTCACCGACATCGCCGATATCAGCAATGAGTTCACCACGGACCAGGAGCATTTTTTTACTCTTTACCTTTTCGCGAAACTCGAACTGACTGGGAACCCACTCCTCTTGGGCCCCGATGAGCTCCTCTTCACGACATCCGACCACCCTTCCCTGATCGACAAAATGCACCTCGTAAATAATCTGATCCTGCAGAAACGTACCGCGATTGCGCACAAAGCCGACGCTACCCCGGCGCACCAGCAAGTTACCCGTCTTCTCACCCGCAAAGGTGCCGTCATTACGGATGTTTCGAATCACCCGCACCTCATCGCCATACTCATAGGTGGGAAGAGTCATGGTTCACCGCCCGATGTCATTGAAGTTGACAAAACTCGTGCCACTTTGGCGCTGATATACCTTGAGCACCTTCTCGGTGGCAGCATCCGAGTTGACAAAGTCACGGTAGGCCTGAGTCAGGGCGTTGATATAGATCGCCTTTTGTCCGGCATCGTCGCTCGGCATCCTGGCTGCGGCCAGATAGTTATGAAAGCGCTGCAGGATATGCAGCCTATTCACCCGGACAACCACCTCATCATAGGGAATCCCGAAGTAGTCGAAAAAATCCTCAGCCGACACCAGATCCTCAAGCTCATCAACAAATCCGCACTGCTTCATCTTGCACCTCCATCTGTTATACCGACCTCATTGTTACTCGCCGACGTGGGTTTCCGTAGCTGTCGAATCCTTCCGGCTGACATAGACGCTCCTCGCCGCAGCTGACACAGCCCTCGTCGATAGCCTTATCCTCCAACCTGCTCTCAAGGTATTCGATTCTCTGCATAAGGCAGCCAATGGCTTTGCCGACAGGATCCGGAATCAGGTGGTGGTCTAGGTCGATCGCCGAGGCGCTGCCATTGCGCTCGCCCTCTTCACGCACGATTCGACCGGGGATTCCAACCACAGAGCGCCCCGCAGGTACATCACGCACCACAACCGAGTTGGCTCCCACACGAACATTCTCACCCAGGGTAATCGCGCCGAGTACCTTGGCACCGGCTCCGACCATAACGCCATTGCCGAGTGTCGGGTGGCGTCGCCCTCTATTCCATGTTGTGCCCCCCAGGGTAACCCCGTGATAGAGGGTGACATCGTCACCGATGATCGCGGTCTCCCCGATGACGACACCGGCACCATGGTCGATAAAGAATCGTCGACCGATCGTAGCGCCGGGGTGGATATCGATATTGGTCAGCAGGCGTGTCAGGTAGGCGACAAAACGGGCCGGATAGGTCAATCCGTTACGCCATAACCGGTGGGCCAGACGGTGCCAGATGATGGCGTGTACGCCGGGATAGGTAGTCAGCACCTCGAGGCGGTTGCGCGCCGCCGGATCGCGCTTGAAGACGCAGTCGGCGTCCTCGAGCACTTGCCGGAAAAGCGTGATGGGGACAGGGGTACCCTTATGCCTCGCCCGCTCCGCCTCATCAGTGTACATGGCTGGCTCCCTGCGGGAAGCTGGCGAGAAGCGCCTCAAGCTCAGAGG
>JBNJGC010000082.1:4072-11209 GCA_051747405.1 Pseudomonadota bacterium | reverse complement strand
GAGTCTGGCGCTGAGCAGATCCACCACATTGAGATAGGTTTGGTAGGCGGCGCTCTCGGCGCCGTTGCGCATCAAGGTGCGCAGCAACAGATTCTTCCAGCCCGAGTCGAGCAGATGCAACACCACCAGCGGCACCTCACGTCGCGCCAGGCGCCGATTGA
The DNA here is from genome assembly GCA_051747405.1 of Pseudomonadota bacterium. Lineage (GTDB taxonomy): Bacteria > Pseudomonadota > Gammaproteobacteria > Thiohalomonadales > Thiohalomonadaceae > JAPHTQ01. The sequence continues at coordinate 11,048 of JBNJGC010000082.1, read as the reverse complement.
GCGCATCGAGCACCGCCTGTCGCGCCTGCTCGACCTCCCGCTCCTGTTCGCACTGCCGGATAAGCTTCTCGATATTCTCCTCGTAGCTGCCCGCTACCGCTTCCTGCACCGGCTCCAGCTCAACCAGCGCCTGGCTGAAGACCGTCGGCTCGGCCTCCACCTTACCCTCGATCTCGGACAGCAGCGCCGCGATGCGATCGCGTGCCTGCCGGGCCTCGGCGGAGTCGTCGCCCTGCAGCAGCTCACCGATCGCCTCCAGCCGGTTGAGCAGCTCGCGCGCCGGATGGCCGGCATCTTCCATCAGACTCGGGTCGAGGATACCCGCCTTGAGCAGCGGAACCTCCAGCCGCCGGAACCAGAGGCGGGCCTGCTCCGGCAGCAGCTGATCACGGTAGATGGAGCTGAACAGTCCGCCCACATAGGTGACCGCCTCGCGGTCACTGTCGCTCAGTGTCACCCCCTGCGTAGCGCCGGCCTGCTGCAGTGTCTGCGCCAGCTGGTTGACGTGGGTGATGGCGTCTTCGGTCTGGGCCAGGTCCGACAGCCGGCTGTCGATCTCTCCCAGCGCCTGCACCACCTCGGCGCTGGAGTAGTGGCCCGCTGTCGGTGCGGCCTGCTCCTCAGCGGTCGGTTGCTGTAGGCGCATCAGCGCCTGCACGGCATGCTCGCTCGGCGGTGCTGGTGAGGACGTTGCGGAGCGCCCCGGTGGGCGTTGATAGCTGAATGGGGTTACCTGGGCCGGCGACAGCGCGGAGGGGGGCGCTGTCTCAACCTCGCTAAACGAGCCGGGCGGGGGCGAGTCCGACACCGCACCCTGCGGGGTCGGACCCGGGTTGAACGCCGCAGCGCGCTTACCGGAGTCGGAGGTTTCGGGCGGTGGCGGCGCTTCGCTGCTGCCGTCATCCAGGCTCGAACGGCGGTAAATATCCCCGTTCGGACGGCGGATCACCTCCATCTTTTTGCGGATGGTGGGCAATACGCCGTGGGCGATGAGAAGCTCATTCAACTCGTCGTAGAGAGGCTTGAGCCGGCCTCCCAGCACCTCAGCCATCAGTGCAAACAGCTCCTTGCGTGGCGCCTCCTCCAGGGGCAGGCGTTCCAGCATTTCGCGGAAGATAGAGGCGAGGACGAACGGGCCGGCGGGGTTATTCTCCAAGGTGATCGGGTTGGCGGAGAGCTCATGCAGACGGCTCTCCAGCGCCTCCAGTGTCTCGCCCAGGCGATCCTCCAGCCTGGCCGCCATGGCACGCACCGCCAGCCAGTTGTCCAGCTCATCGCTCTCCACCAGCGAGAGGCCGCTCTGGCCCGTCGAATCCTGCTGGTAGCGGTTGTGGAAGCCGGGAGTGGTTAGCAGGTCAAACTGCTCCCCCAGCCGCTCCAGGAAGGTGGAGCTGAGCGCACCTTCAGCCTGGCGCAGCTCATTCATCGCACCAAAGTAGGCGGACTGTCTGACATTGCTCGCCGCCTTCGCCGCCGCATCCATAAGCCGAGTCCGGGCCTGCTCGAAAAAGTAGTGCAGGATCGCCTTGACCCTCACGATGCTGCGCTCACGGATCAAGCCGCTGAGCTTTTCCACCGTCTCATGGCCGTAGGTCTCACCGGCAACCGCCGTACCGGCCACACCGCTGCCTCCGGCCGCCTGGCTGGCGGCAAGCTGAGAGAGGGCGATGATCGCCGCGGGGTTCTCCTCGCTGAAGGCGATACCCATACCGTGGCTCTCAAAACGCACCACCCGCCCCGCGATTCGGTGGGCCGGAGCCTGAGGCGTCAGCGGGTCCTTGAACTCCACCGTCAGGGCCTCGCCCCGGCTCGCCTGCGCCGCCGCTCCGGCGCTCCGGTCGCAGAGCAGATAGATGCCACCGGAGCAGTAGTCACGAACGCGGCAGCGCTGGCTCTCGCGCCCGGAGAACCGCGCGGTAACGTCGAGGGTGACGGGGAAGCGGGGGGCTGTGCGCTTATTCAAGAGTAGTCACCTATCCCTTCAGACCTTAAAGCGGGAGATCAAGCCCTGCAGCTCGGTCGCCAGACCGGAGAGCTGCGAGCTGGCCGCCGCCGTCTGGGATGAACCGCTGGCATTCTGCTCACTGATCTCGGAGATGTTGGAGACATTGCGGTTAATCTCCTCGGCCACCGCCGACTGCTCCTCGGCGGCGCTGGCGATCTGGGTGTTCATCTGTGCAATCGTGCTCACCGAGGCGGTGATCCGCTCCAGGGATTCGCCCGCCTCAGCGGCGCTCTCCACCCCGTGCCCGGCCTGTTCGCTGCTCTCGTCCATCGCTTTGACCGCACGGCGAGCGCCTCCTTGCAGACGCTCGATCATCTCCTGGATATTCTGTGTCGACTGTTGGGTACGGCTGGCCAGGGTGCGCACCTCATCGGCCACCACGGCAAAACCGCGGCCCTGTTCACCGGCACGGGCCGCCTCGATGGCGGCGTTAAGGGCCAACAGATTGGTCTGCTCGGCAATGCCGCGAATCACATCAATGACGGTGCCGATCTCGTCACTGTCGCCCTCAACCGCCTTGATAAGCTCGGCGGCGCGACCCACGCCGTCGGCCAGCCGATTGATATTGTCGATGGTGTTCTCCACCACGCCCTTGCCGGTGGCCGCCTCCTGCTCCGCCGCCTGAGTGGCCTCGGAGGCGGAGGTGGCATTGCCCGATACCTCCTGCACCGTAGCGCTCATCTGATTGATCGCCGTGGCCACCTGATCGGTCTCGTGCTGCTGGCGCGTGATACCCTTGTTGGTCTCTTCGGTGACGGCGCTGAGCTCTTCCGCCGCCGAGGCGACCTGACTGGAGGAGCTGATCACCTGCGAGACCAGGTTGCGGAAGCTGGCGCTCATGCTATTGAAGCTCTCGGCGATGTGGCCCATCTCGTCGTGAGAGCGCAGCTGGATGGTCGTGGTCAGATCACCGTCGGCAAGCTGTTTGGCGCCGTGAGCGATGGTTTCGATGGCGCCCTGTACCGAGCGGTAGAAGGCGAGAAAAAGGTAGCTGACCACCACCAGCACAAGGATGAGAATGGCAATATCCAGCATCCGCGCGCGCTCTGCGGCACGGATGCGTTCGGCGAAGAGCCCGTCCAGCCTGGGCATCACGGTGTCGTAGAGGTCGAACACCGCATTGATCGCCTCGGTGCTGCTGGCGAATATCGCCTCGGCACTGATGGTGATCTGCTCCGCCTCCAGCAGCTCGTCACTGATCTGGCGGGCAAAGCCGTCAACGGTGGAGGAGGCCGCCTCTCCGGCACGGGCAAGGACCTGCCCCAGCTCCGGATTCTCACGGGCGATCACCTCAAGGTGCCCATTCATCGACTCCTCGGCCATGCGGATGCGATCCAGCCGAATCGCCAACTGCGCCCAGTCCTGGTTGGAGATCTCGCCGCGGGCGGCCACGCCGGAGGCGATAGCGCGGGACTGGCCCATCCCCTCGGTCAGCACCGGCATCTGCACCACCAGCAGATCCATCATATAGTAACTGTCCAGCACCGGGTCGAGGATGAGGCCGGAGGTGTCGGCCACATGGTGGCCCAGGCCGATGATCGCCGCCACCAGTTCCGACTGCGCCTCCAGACTCTGCTTGGGGCTCATGTCGAAAACCTCGCGCTTGAGCGACTGCCAGCGAGCGCTCAGCCGCTGTAACCGATCGCCGGTCTGCAACTGCCGGCCCAGCCTCTCATCGACCCGGCGCAGCTGTGCGAACATGTCGTCGATCTCCGCCTGCTTGGCCTCCATCCGCTGGCGGAAACTGCGGTTACCGCTGAGGTAGGCGCCGGAGAGCCCGCGGTGTTGCGGAATGTGCTGAATCAGGGGCCGGATCCCGCCCAGATACTCCAGGCCCACCCGCTCGGCCTGTAGACTATCGAGCCGCTCGCCGATCTCGCTGAGCAGCATCATCCCCATCACCACCATCGGGATGAACATCACCAGCATGACCAAAAGAAACTTAAAGGGATAACGCAAGCGGTTAATCAACCCCACGCCTGGGGCAAGAATAGCGTTCACGACAGGATACCTCTTTATTGTTCGTATTCAGCAACCCCGAGACTACGGGGCCGACCCGATAGCTGCACCCCATTAACCATAGTCAAAGAGCGAGCCATTACCATATTTTATGGCAATCCCTGCCCATCAACCGCAGCGTTCAACCGGCGAGCCACCCAGATTGCCCGTGCCGAAGCACAACCCAAGCGGGCGGCACACTCTCTGAACTCTACAGCAGCGACTGACCGCGGGAGAGCCGCGGCAGATCGCCCTCCAGCCCCATGGCCCGACGGATCATAAGATGTTTGGCCGGTGCGGCGCGATTGGCCAGCCGCATCCCCGCATTGCGCAGCAGTTTGAGCGGTCCGATATCGTTGCTGAAGATACGTTTGAAGCCGTCCATCGCCGCCATCACCGCCACATTATCCGCCTTGCGCCAGCGCTCGTAACGGCGCAACACGCCGTGCTCGCCGATATCCTGCCGCGCCCGCTGCGCCTCCAGTAGCACCTCGGCCAACGCGGCAACGTCACTCACCCCCAGATTCAGCCCCTGCCCGGCCAGCGGGTGGATGGCGTGGGCGGCGTTGCCGATAAGCACCAGGCGCTGGTCGGTATAGCGGTTGGCATGCTTGAGCTGCAGCGGGAAGGCGCCGCGCGGCCCGGTCGACTGCATGCGCCCGAGCTTGTCGCCGAAGGACAGCTGCAGTTCATCGAGAAAACGGCTCTCCTCCATCTCCACCAGCTCCGCCGCCCGCTCCGGCGAGGTGGACCAGACGATGGAGCTGTAACCGCCGGGCAGCGGCAGAAAGGCGAGCGGACCGGTGGGCATAAAGCGCTGCCAACAGGTGGCCTGGTGATCGCGGGAGGTTTTGATGCTGGCGACCACCGCGGTCTGGTCGTAGGCCCAGCCGGTGGTGTCGATGCCGGCCTGCTCGCGCACCCAGGAGTTGGCCCCATCGGCACCCACCACGACCTTGCCGTGCAGTGTCTGACCGTCGGACAGGCTTAGCGTTACGCCGCCGCCACTGCGGTCCAGCTCGCTGACCTGGGCCGGGCAGTACAGGTCGACATTGTCGAAGGCGGCCATGCGCTCGAGCAGTGCGGCGAGGATCACCCGGTTCTCGACGATGAGCCCCAGGTCCGGCTCGCCGATGTCGGCGGCGTCGAAGTCGATCACCCCCGAACCGGTGGCATCCCAGACATGCATGTGCTGGTAGGGACAGACCCGGCGCCGCGCCATCCCCTCCCAAGCCCCTACCGCCTCGAACACCCGCTGGGTGGCGCGGGTGATGGCGCTGACGCGGATATCGAACTCCTCCTCGGGCCACTCGGTCTGCGCCTCGTAGGCTTCCACTACCGCCACGCGCAGTGGCGTGTCGCCCAGAGCACAGGCGAGGGTCGCCCCCACCATACCGCCGCCGACGATCAGAATATCGAAGTCCATGGGTTACTGCCCCTTCATTGCCAAGTACCCAAAAAAAACAAAAGACCTTAACGCAAAGGCGCAAAGACGCGGAGAACGCAAAGGAATTTACGTCGGCCTCTCTTCCTATAGCACGACCTATGGCCGCCGCAATGGGCGGAGACATTCCCTAAAAAGTACGTAAGTCACACCTTGCGTTTATACCGTGTTCACATGAAAACTTTGCGTCCTTTGCGCCTTTGCGTTGATGCTTTTATTCCCGACCCACATGAGCCAGCGACAACCCCCGCGCCAGGCGCGGCTGGCGACCGCTGACGCCCATCGCCTGGCGGGTAAAGAGCCGGCGCAGCGGCGGCAGCAGGTCCATCGCCACCATACCGGCGCCGCGCAGCGCCACCAGCGGACGGAACTCGTTGGAAAAGAGCCGTACCAGACTGTCGGTAAAACCGAATACCCGCAGATAGTCGGCGCGGCGCCAATCGGCATACCCCTTGAGTGTCTCCAGCGCCCCCGGGTCTTGCCCGTTACGCGCCGCCTCCACCAGCACTTCGGCCAGCACGGCCACGTCGCGCAAACCCAGATTAAGGCCCTGACCGCCGACGGGGTGGATCAGGTGGGCGGCGTTGCCGATGAAGGCGAGGCGCGGTCGCACATGGTCGCGCACATACTGCAGCCCCAGCGGATAGGCCGAACGGGGCGAGACCGAAAGCAGACGACCGGCGCGGCGACCCAGGCGCGTCTGCAGCCGCGCGAGGAAGGTCTCATCATCCAGCGCCAGCAGCTCGTCGACCTCGCTGTCGCGGGCGGTCCAGACCATCGACCAGCGCCGCTCGCCCTGTTCGCTACCCGCCATCCACTCCGGGGCGGTATTGGGCAGCAGCGCCAGCGGGCCGGTATCGGTAAAGCGCTCGAAGGCGACGTTACCGTGTGGCTGCTCAGTCTCAACGCTGGCGATCACCGCGCTCTGGCCGTAGCCGAGGCGGAAGGTCTTCGCCCCCAACCGCTCGCGCACGGTGGAACGACCACCGTCCGCCGCCACCACCAGACGGGCGCTGAGGGTCTTCGCCTCACCACCACAGTCGATGACAACCTCTGCCGAGTCGGCACCAATATGGATATCCTCCAGAGTGGCGGGGCAGAACAGCTCCACCTCCGGCAACTCGGCCAGCTCGCCGGCCAGTACGCGACCGATCACCGCCGCCTCGGCGACGTAGCCAAGGGCCTCCACCCCCTCCTCGGCGGCACGCATACGGGTGGCGCCGAAGTGGCCACGGTCGGAGACCTTGATGGTGCGGATGGGGGTGACCGTCTGGGCTTCCATGGCAGACCAGACACCCATCCCTTCGAAGATACGGCGCGAGCCCCAGGAGAGGGCGATGGCGCGGGCGTCGAAGCTGGGCTGGTTCTCATCGTAGAGCGGCACCGCCTCGACCAGGCCGATGCGCAGCCCGCTGCCACGCAGGGACTGTGCCAGGCCCGCCCCCACCATACCGCCGCCGATGATCAGGATGTCGTAATCCATGTTACTCCCTTGTCAGTATTATTCACCGCAAAGGCGCAAAGTGCGC
>JBNJGC010000082.1:0-3972 GCA_051747405.1 Pseudomonadota bacterium | reverse complement strand
GCCAGGCCCGCCCCCACCATACCGCCGCCGATGATCAGGATGTCGTAATCCATGTTACTCCCTTGTCAGTATTATTCACCGCAAAGGCGCAAAGTGCGCAAAGCAGGCGGTTCACTCATGCATACAGATGAACACGGTAACAAATAAATTCTTCGGGGTAGGCCGGGGTTACATTGTAATTGTGCATTAATCCGGCATGGCAGCAGCATATCAAGCACTTTGCGACCTTTGCGCCTTTGCGGTGATATCCCGAACTAACCACCGCAGACTTCATTTACTGCCTGCCATCAACACCTCGATCTCGTCCGGCTCCTTGGGCACGCCCTTACTCAACACCTCACAACCCTCCTTGGTCACCAGGACATCGTCCTCGATGCGGATACCGGTGTTCCACCACTTTTTGGCGATCCCTTTGGCAGGGGTGACATAGAGACCCGGCTCGATGGTCAGCACCATCCCCGGCTCCAGTACGCGCCACTGATCCCCCACCTTGTAGTCGCCCACATCGTGCACATCCATCCCCAGCCAGTGGCCGGTGCGGTGCATGAAGAACTGGCGGTAGGCCTCTTTCTTGATCAGGGTATCGATGCGCCCCTTGAGCAGGCCGAGTTTAACCAGGCCACGGGTGAGCACCTTGAGTGCCGCTTCGTGGGGCATGTTCCAGTGGTTATCGGGCTTGACCTGTTCGATGGCGGCGTAGTTGGCCTCCAGCACCACCTCATAGAGCTCACGCTGGGCCTTACTAAAGCGCCCGTTCACCGGAAAGGTGCGGGTGATATCGGAGGCGTAATAGCCATACTCGCAGCCGGCATCGATCAACACCAGCTCGCCCTCCTTGAGCGCGGCCTCATTTTCGGTGTAGTGGAGGATACAGCCGTTGGCGCCACCGCCGACGATGGGAGGGTAGGCCTGAAAACGGGCGCCGTGGTACATGCATTCGTGCTGGATCTCCGCCTCCAGCTGATACTCGGCCATACCGGGCTTGCAGCGGCGCATGGCGCGCTTGTGCGCCTTGGCGGCGATCTGCGCCGCCTTGCGCATGGTCTTGGCCTCGGCGGCGCTTTTGTAGAGGCGCATGTCGTGCAGCAGGTGGTCCAGCGCCACGAACTCACCCGGGGTGTGTACCCCGGCGCGGGACTTTTTGCGCAGCAGGTTGATCCACTCCATCACCTGGCGGTCCAGGTCCGGATTGCAGCCCATGGCGTAGAAGACCCGCTCGCGGTTCTCCAGCAGACCGGGCAGGATCTCGTCGATATCGGTGATGGGGAAAGCGTCATCGGCACCGTAGCGCTCCATCGCCCCCTCAAGCCCGGCACGGCGACCATTCCAGGTCTCCATTTGCGGATCGTTCTCTCGGCAGAAGAGGATGTACTCGCCGTGCTCGCGCCCCGGCACCAGCACCGCCACCGCCTCCTGCTCCGGGAAACCGGTCACGTAGAAAAAGTCGCTGTCCGGGCGGTAGGGGTACTCCACATCGCGGTTGCGCGGGCGTACCGGCGCGGCGGGGAGGATAGCGATACTCTCACGCCCCATCGCCTGCATCAGGCGTTTGCGGCGTCGTGCAAATTCGGTCTTGTTCATCGTTCGATTATGCCAGATTATTGCGCTGCATTTGTCCCAGCCGCCACGGGGAGCCGGGGTGAGCGCATACCCACGTCACACCCGCCGCGGACAAGGATGAGATTACTCTGCACAGGAAGCAGAGAGCCAGGATACACAGTGAGCTCTGTAGCACCACTAATGCAGGGTCACACCCTCACGCGGCGGCGCCTTGGTCGGGTGGAGCTCTTCGTTTAACAGCAGCACGCCGGTCCGCACATACTCCAGCAGCTGCTGAAACGACTCTTCATCCTCCTCGCCCCCCTCCAGCTCAAAGCTGCCGGCACGGGCGATCTCCACCATATCGCGCAGGATCTCACCACTATCCCCCGGCAGTTTGTCCAGATTCTCCACCCCGCCGGCGCTGAAGCCCAACAGGAACCCCTGACACCACTGCCCCAGCGCCTCGATGCGCTCCTCCACATCCGCCTCATCCTCGGGCAGCAGGGGGTGAAAATCGAGCACACTGTCATTGAGCTGCTCGCGGGTCACCTCGAACAGCATCTTAAATGCCGCCAGCGCCTCACGCTGCAGCAGGTTGGCCGCATCCAGCCCCTTACCGATATACTCCACCCACTCCTGCGGCTTGAGCTCACCCTTGGCGCAGAACAGCCCGGTCAGGGTGCCATGGCACTCCACCGCCTCCATCTCGGTATCCACCTGGCCCAGGGCGGCATTCAGCTTGTCGATCACCTCGTTTGCCTGCTTCATTACACCTTCAGTCCCATCATTCGTTCGCGCAGCCGCAACTGCGACCAAACCCGCATCCTAGCACTCGCGTGCCGACTGCCCAAGCGCGGAGCGTTGACCGGTATTCACCTCCGCTCTATAGTGGTCGCTCAAATCAAGCTGGCAGCCAGAGTCTCCCGGCTTCTGTCCCGTTGGGAACAAGGCGGGGCAGGCAACAACTCCGGCAGGCTTCCGGCCCAACAGAGAAATCGGCACGACAATGGACGAAATGGTCATCAAGCATCTGGAGCGCCGCGTGGATGAACTCCTCCAGCGGATGAGTGCGCTGAGCCACGAAAACCGCTCACTGCGCGAGAGCCAGACTGCCATGCTCAATGAGCGGGCCCGCCTGATCGAAAAGAACGAGCTGGCGCGCACCCGCGTCGAAGCGATGATTTCACGCCTCAAATCGATGGAGCAGGAGTGACATGAGCGGCGAGGTCAAACAGGAGCAGATCCGTCTGCTGGACAAGGAGTACACCGTCGCCTGCCCGCCCGAGGAGCGCGACGGGTTGCTGGAATCGGCACGCCTGCTCGACAGAAAGATGCGCGAGATCCGCGGACGCGGCAAGATCGTCGGCAACGAGCGCATCGTGGTCATGGCCGCTCTCAACCTCATCTACGAGCTACTGCAACAGCAGCACGGCGAAGAGGGCGACCTGCACGATGTAGAGCTGCGCCTGCGCCTGCTGGGTGAAAAACTCGACACCGCCCTGGAGGGCGAGGATCGCCAACTCTCCCTCTAATCCGGCGCCCCGCCCCACAACGGTTTTTCGTGGCGGCCCAAAGCATGTACACTGTGGTTTCGGGTATCCCCTGCGGGGCCCGCTTTGTGTGCTGGGTATTTTCTTGAGCCTAATCTTTACCCAGGGAAATTGCATGCCGTCGCTGTGTGCACGTCCGGACTCCGGAAAGCCTGATGCGGCGGCTGCCACTCCCACTTGAACCACTGGTTCAAGAACGATAGCACCGGCGGCCCATGCGGAGGATACCCACCTACTTCCCCTGCGCCCAGCCGACCCGGTCGGCTGTGGACCCAAAACCGCGGGCACCCCAGTGAAACAGCAACGCAACCAACTACGCCGCCGGATGCGCCGACAGCGGCGGGCGCTCACTCCGCAACAGCGACGCAGCGCAGCGGACCAGCTGGCCCGCCACCTCAGCGGCCAGCATCTGTTTCTGCACAGCCGCCACATCGCCTTCTACCTGCCCAACGACGGCGAGATGGATCTCACCCCACTCATCCGGCGCGCCCAAAGCATGGGCAAGCGGTGTTACCTGCCGGTGCTCGGCCCCCTGTTCCACAATCGCCTCTGGTTCGCCCCCTACCAGCGCGACAGCCAACTGCGCCCCAACCGCTTCGGTATCCCGGAGCCGGATTGCAACTGGCGCCAGATGCGCCCGGTGTGGGCGCTGGATCTAGTCCTGATGCCACTGGTCGCCTTCGACCCCCACGGCAACCGACTCGGCATGGGTGGCGGCTTCTACGACCGCACCCTCGCCTACCTGGCCCAGCGCCAATACTGGCGCAAACCGCACCTGCTCGGTACCGCTTACACCTTCCAACAGGTGGAGCAGTTGCCACACCAACCCTGGGATGTGCCGATGCAGGGCGTGGCGACAGAGAGGGGGGTGTTTGAAGTT
>JBNJGC010000081.1:0-11356 GCA_051747405.1 Pseudomonadota bacterium | reverse complement strand
CGATGGCAGCTCGCCGCCGCCCCGAGCGCAGGCTGGGACGGCCACCTGGGACACCTCAACCTCTACCGCAGCGGCGGCATCGCACTGGCCCTGCTGCTCTCACTGATGCTCTGGGAGATCCTTCGGGATCGGCGCGCCATTCGCCACCTGGCGCTGCACGACAGCCTGACCGGCCTACCCAACCGCCGGCTGTTCGACGAGCGGCTGCACTACACCCTCACCCAGTCGCAGCGGCAGCGCGGGCGCTTCGCACTGCTCTACATCGATCTCGACAACCTCAAGCCGGTCAACGACACCCATGGCCACAAAGCGGGCGACACACTGCTGCGGGCGATCGCCACACGGCTCCACAACGGTCTGCGCAAGGGCGACACCGTGGCGCGTATCGGTGGCGACGAGTTCATCGTCATCCTCCCCGGCGCCGGCACCCTACGAGAGGCCGAGAAGATGGCCAACCACCTCCTCGCCGCCATCAGCACCCCCTATGAGCACAAAGGGCTAACCATCGAACCCAACGCCTCCATCGGCATCGCCCTCTATCCCGAAAGCGCCGATAACGCCGAAGCACTGCTCCGCGCCGCCGATGAAGCCATGTACCAGGCCAAAAGCCAGGGCAAGGGGCAGATCCGTTTGGCGCCAGCCCCTCCCAGCTAACGAGGCAGATACGGCAGGAAAATCAGGCCCCTCTTTCAGATTCCCCATCTGACATCCCACTCCAGGGTAAGGGATACCTTCCAATGCCGTTCATAGCATCGTCTCAGGGCTGTCGACCCACCCCTCTGAGCACTCCAAGGCTAATAAGCTCTAATGCTTACAGAACCCGATTGACTAATCACATCGCGCTTCATGTTCTGATCGGTCAGCGTTATAACCTCCGGGCTTTCTACCAGGGTCCCAGCGACGGTTACCGAGAATGGATAACTCCCGGGGGGCAACATGATGTTATAGGCACCCGAAGCATAGGGGGCATAACGGTAGTTACCCACTTGAACCACGACATCATCCAGACTGGATCCGGGTTGAAACAAACCTTCCTCATCAGTGACCTCAAAGGCAACACCGGTCAGGAAATAGCGGTTTACACTGGCACCAAAAAGATTTGTCAACATAGAGCTGTAATACTCCACACCGTTGTAAGTGAAGTACCCCTGCCGCTGGCCGACCCCGACCTCCCGGAAGAAATCATTGAGTATATTGGTGCGGTGACCACTGGAGAGAAACAGCCCTTCGTGGTGCTGCTCTATTGCGTCGGTCAGGTCGATAGTGCTGCTCCCGGTGATGCCGGTCCAGGCCAGGTTCTCCCCAATTGCAGACGGCGAGGTGAGCGGGTAACCGGCTGCCTCAGCCCGTTCACGGGGGGTGCTGCCATTAGCACCGGTGTGGGAGAAGATGTTGTTCTGTAGCATCCAGTCGCTGTGCGTTCTGCTGGCATTCATCAGTTCTATATTGAATGCCACGGGGGGCTTGGGGTCGGAGGAGATGGTGCCCGGCTCCAAATCGTCGTTAAGGTCGCTCAGTCCATAGCGGTCTGCTTCCGCGGTGGGGTTCTTTCTTGCCCGGTTCAGTAGCTCTAGGTAGCGCACTTCTCGCTCGCTGGGTTCAGTGCTGCTTACGGCGTAAGAGGACAAGGGCTCGCCGACCGGGTACTCCTGGCCGTCAACCTCGGCGGTGAGCACGAAATAGTGATAGAGGTAGTTAGTCGACACCTGAACAGAGTGGGCGTTGCTGACATCCAGGGTTAGCGCCGCATCCTGATAAGCGGCATAGTTTTGAAAGTCATCAAACGGCTCTGTTGCCTGATAAAGGTTGTACTGACTTGCTTCAGATATGGGCTCCCACTCCAGGGTAATACTGCGGTCGCCGGCGACTGCCGTAAAACGGTTATTGCCGAAGGGGGTTTCGGTGCTACCCGAACTTTCTGAAGTATCATCGTCGGTGGAAGGGTCTGTCGTACCCTCTGTGCCGGTGTCGGACTCACTGGTGTCAGTGGGCTGGGGCTGAGAATCTGCGGAGCTGCTTTCTGAGTCGCTCTGGCACCCTCCCAGCACGAGGAGACTCGCCAGAAAGAGTGCTTTTACAATGGTTGCCATTTTCAGTTTGGGCATCTTTGCCTTTGCATCTTGTGGCTAGGAGCTTTTGCCATTATAGGGGAGACCCGGACTCGAAACCCTACCGGGCGCCCCCTGGCCACCATTGTGTCGGCGGGCACGGTCCGCGCCGTTAGCCGCTGGCTTTTTTCGCCCGCTTCCTGGAGCGCGCCAGGCGTGAATGCAGCCGACGGGCCAGATCACCGAACAGCTCGGTCTGGGTCGGGTGGGGGTGGATGGCGTTACCCACCTGCTCCAGGGTCATCTCGCCCTCGACCATCATCACCGCCTCGCCGATGAGGGTGTCGGTGTGATCCGCCAGCAGGTGGACGCCGATGACCTTTTCACTGGCCTTGTCGGCGACGATCTTGATAAGCCCCGCGGTCTCGCCGGTGATCATCGCCTTGGCGTCGATGTTGAGCGGCACCTTCACCTCGACCGCGTCGATGCCTCTGGCTTTGGCTTGTTCAAGGGAGAGACCGACGAACCCGGCCTCGGGTCGGGTGAAGATCACGCCGGAGTCCTTGTCCTGGTTGTAGCGGGCCTCCTCGCCGAGGATGGTGGCGGCGGCGACGCGGCCCTGGGTGGCGGCGGTGTGGGCCAGCATCAACCCGCCGATGACATCGCCCACGGCGAAGATGTGCGGCACGCTGGTGCGGCAGCGGTTGTCGGCCTTGATGACGCCGTTCACCACCTCGACGCCGGCGGCGTCGAGCTTGAGCGGCTCCAGCACCGGACGTTTGCCGGTGGCCATGATGACGTAGTCGCAATCGAAGGTATGCTCGCCCTCGCTATCCTCGTAGACCAGCTTCATCGCACCGGGCTCACCTTGCATCGATTTGGTGGCGGCGTTGGTCTTGATGGTAAGGTTGGGGTCGTTCTCCAGCACTGCGATGAGCTGTTTGGCGATCTCGCTCTCCACCTCGGCCAGTACGCGCTCGTGACGCTCCAGCATGACCACTTCGGTGCCGAAATCCTGAAAGATCTGCGCCATCTCCATGCCGATGGCGCCGCCACCGACGATACCCAGCCGCCTCGGTACCCCTTGCAGGTTCCACACGGTGTCGGAGGTGAGCACTCCGCCGGTCTCCACGCCCTCTCGCGCACCCGGGATAGGTGGCACGAACGGCGGTGCGCCGGTGGCGATCACCGCACAACCAAAACTGATGTGCTCACCACTGGAGCTATCCCCGTGCGGGGCACGGGCATGGGGGTCGTCCGAGTTGGCGGAGGTATCGACGAAGAGGCGGTGGTCGCTCTCGAAGTAGGCGAACCCCTGGATCACCTTGATCTTGACCCCTTTGTCGGTCTTGAGCGCCATCTTTCCGCGCTCTTCCAATACGTTGCGTCGATGCTGTTCGAGCCGATCCCACTCGACCTTGGGCTGGTTGGTGCCGGTGATGCCGAGTAGTTCGTCGTGGGCGCGGTCGCGGACGCGGTCCGCGGCGGCACGCCACGCTTTGGAGGGGATACAGCCGCGCCAGAGGCACTCGCCGCCGGGGAAGGGGGCGTCATTGACCATAGCCACCTTCAGGCCGTGGCCGGCCAGATCGCGGGCACAGTCCTCACCGCCGGGGCCGCCACCGATGACCACGACGTCGTAGTCCCAGTCGCCCTCGGGGATAGCCGGGCCGAGCGACCCCATCCAGCTTTCGGGCTGCTCGATAAGACCTTTGAGAGTGTTGAGGTAGGCGGCCACCTCGGCACCGTTGACCACACGGTGATCGGCGGTGATGGTCAGGGGCATACCCTCGGGGCCGACCGCAGCGATAGCGAGAATGGCGGCGGTGCCCGGGGTGGGAATGGCATCAAACCAACTCACCCCGTACATCCCCATATTGGAGACCATGAAGGTGGGGTTGGCGTACTCCTCCGGGGCGAGGCGGCGGGCGCGAGCGCGCTCGACCAGCCCCTTCCAGCTGTCGTTGAGCTGCTCCAGCGGGCGGGACTCACAGCCGCGCAGTACCGGCACCACCAGGCCGCCGCCCTCGGCGGTGACGGCCATGCCGATATCCACCTTGTCGCGTTCGACCAGCTTCTCCTCCGGCTGGTAGGCCCAGTTGATGGAGGGGTGCTTTTTTATCGCCTCGGCACAAGCCTTGGCGATGGCGACGGTAACCGACACCCCCTTGCTCTTCGCCGCCTTGATCAGGGCCGCGGGCTGGGCGTTGAGGGTGACGTGGAAGGTGGGCATGGTCAGCGAGGCGGTCATGGAGGCGGTGACCGCCTTCTCCATTGCACTCATGGGCCGCCCTTCGCCGGGCACCTGAACGTGGGGAGAGGCGTGTGCCGGGGTCGGCTCCGTCACCTCGGTGGGGCGGGCCACCGGCTGGGCCTGGCGTACATCCTCAGCGGTGATCTCCCCCTCCGGGCCAGTGCCGTGCAGACTCTCCAGGTTGACATTGAGCGAGGCGGCCAGCTTACGCGCATAGGGGGTAGCGAGTTTGTTGGCAGGGCGGGGGGCCGGCGTGACCTCTCCCTGACTTACCGGCTGCGCTGCAGCCGCCGGCTTGGCCGTTTTTGCCGCCGTTTTGGGCTGCGTCTCCTTTGCCGCAGCCGGGCTGCCGGCTGCAGCGGTCGCATCGACCACCTGCTCCGGGCTGTCGACCAGGTAGGCGATCGGCTCACCCACCGGCACGGTGGCGTCGACCTCGACGCGCGGACCGGAGAGGTAGCCCTCGCGGAAGACCTCGACATCCATGATCGCCTTGTCGGTCTCGACGGTGGCGACGATATCGCCGCGCTGGATCTTCTCTCCGAGCGGCTTCTCCCAGCTAACCACCACACCTTCAGTCATGGTATCGGAGAGTTGGGGCATCTTGATGGTATGGCTGGTACCTTCCGGGGCGGAGACGGACGACGCTGCCGCAGCCTCTCCGGTCTCCGGCTCGGGTTCGGGCTCGGCGCTCGCCTCGGTTTCGGCGCTCTGGGCCGCCGCGGGCGCCTCGGCCTCACCGGACTGTACCGCCTCCTCGCTCGCGACCAGATAGGCCAGCGGCTCACCGACCGGAATGGTGGCATCGATCGGCGCGATGGGGCCGGAGAGGTAGCCCTCGCGGAAGACCTCGACATCCATGATCGCCTTGTCGGTCTCGACGGTGGCGACGATATCGCCGCGCTGGATCTTCTCGCCGATCTGCTTCTCCCAGCTGACCACCACACCCTCGGTCATGGTATCGGAAAGCTGGGGCATCTTGATTACATACGGTTCAGCCATGTTTGTATTATCCAACTTATTGTTTCAACGCGAAGGATGCAGAGTACGCGGAGGATTCTATTACATTTGATACTATCGCCGACGAAAAACCACACATTCAAACGCGGCAATAATCAATTCATTCTCCCTCTGCGTCCTTTGCGTCCTCTGCGTTGAATGCTTTTTTACTTTCCAAACATCCCAAGCACGGCATTGACCACATCCTTGGCCGTCGGGATGGAGGCCTTCTCCAGCGTGCGGTTATAGGCGATAGGCACGTTTTTCGCCGAGATCCGCAACGGCGGGGCGTCCAGCTCGAAGAAGCACTCTTCGTTGAGGATCGCCATCACCTCGCTGCCGACCCCCACTGCCGGCTCCGCCTCTTCGACGATCACCGCCCGGTGGGTCTTGCTCACGGAGGCCTTGATCCCCTCCCGGTCCAGTGGTGAGAGGGCGTAGAGGTCGACAACCTCCGCCTCGATACCCTGCCCCGCCAGCTCCTCGGCCGCCTGCAAGGCCCAGTGGACGGAGATGTTATAGCCGAAGAGTGTGACATCTTTACCTTCGCGTGCAACCTCCGAGCCCTCCAGGGGTAGGAAAACCTCCTCGTCGGGCACCGCCCCTTTCATGTTATACATCAGCTCGTGCTCATTGATAAACACCGGGTCGTTGCAACGCACGGCCGATTTGAGCAGCCCATAGGCCTGGCGCGGATTAGAGGGGGTAACCACCCGCAGACCGGCGATCCCCATGAAGACCTTCTCCATGCGCGCCGAGTGCTGGGCACCGAGTTGATGGGCGGTGCCGCCGGGGGAGCGAAAGACCACCGGCGCCTCCAGTTGACCGCCGGACATATAGCGCACCTTGGCGGCGGTGTTGACGATCTGATCGGTGGCCAACCAGGCGAAGTTAACCGACATCAACTCAATGACCGGTCGGGCGCCGATAAAGGCGGCGCCGATCCCCAGACCGGTGTAACCACCCTCGGAGATGGGGGTATCGATCACCCGCTCCGGGCCATACTTTTCATAGAGCCCCTGGGTCGCCTTGTAGGTACCGCCGGCCAGGCCGATATCCTCACCCATGGCGATAACCAGCGGGTCGTGGGCCATCTCCTCGTCGTGGGCGCGGCGGATCGCCTCCCAATACATCAGTTCAGCCATTATTGCACCCCTCCCTTTACGTAGGGATCGTTTTCAGCCAGGACATACTTTTCGAGCGCCGAAAGCTCCGGTTCGGGGGCCTGCTCGCAGTAAGGGATAATCTCGGTCTCGAGCTCATCGATGATCGCCTTGTCCATCGCTTGGTACGCCTCCTCATCCAGCTCACCGGCTTCGATGAGGCGATCGCGCAGAATGATGATGGGATCGCGCTTACCCCACTCGCGCTCCTCCTCTTTGGACCGGTAGGCGTTACCATCGGACATGGAGTGGCCGCGATAGCGGTAGGTCATCAACTCCAGCATATAGGGCCCCTTGCCGGAGCGCACATGGTCTACCGCCTCCGTCGCCGCCTTGAACACCTCCTCGATATCCTGGCCATCCACCTGGGCGGCAGGAATGTCGTAAGCGCAGGCGCGTTTATATTGATCCTGTACGGCGGTGGAGCGGTCGATGCGGGTGCCGATGCCGTAGAGGTTGTTCTCGGTGACGTAGAGCACCGGCAGCCCCCACAGCGCCGCCATATTCAGCGACTCATGGAACACCCCCTGGTTGTTGGCGGCATCGCCCAGGAAACAGATGGCGATCTCATCCCCCCCCTTGAGTTGGATCGTCTTGGCCATACCCGCCGCCAGCGGAAAGGGGCCGCCCACCAAGGCGTAGCCGCCCATAAAGCGGTGCGCCACATCGAAGATGTGCATGGAGCCGCCCCGCCCACGGGAGCAGCCGCTCTCCTTGCCGAACAGCTCCGCCATCACCGCCTTGGGGTCGGCACCGCACTTGAGGGCGTGAACGTGGTCGCGGTAACCGGTGATCACATAGTCGTGTCCCGGGCAGGCCGCCTCCAACACGCCGTGGGCGCACGCCTCCTGCCCCGGGTAGAGGTGGAGAAAGCCGCCTATCTTGCGCTCGACGTAGGCCTCGTAACAACGTTCTTCAAAGCGGCGCGCGAAAAGCATCTCGCGCAGCAGCCGTTTTTTGTCAGCGGCGTTCATAGCCCCTCCGTTCTTAATAGTGATTATTAAAAAATAACCGAGCTGATAGCCCTGTTATGGGGATCGATGGACCGGATTACAAAGACCTCCAGGATAACCCACTACCGCGAGCCCCCCTGAACAACTGCAGATCTTTCCAAAGCGGCAGCTTTGATGTGAGTGTACGCTCACCCTGCTCATTGCCGCAGCACGGCTGTAGGGTTAATATCGAGCACCGCAACAAACCAAGTATAGGGTATGCCGCACCCTGCAACGCGCCAGGGCAACCGCATACTTTGTCATCGCTGGTGTAAGCCCTTGATTTACGGTCGTCTGCCGCAAGAACGCGGCAGTCGAGCCTCCAGGGAGGGATTTACGGCGTACCGTATATCAAGGGCTTACACTAGCTGTACGCGGGGTGTTATGTAACTATGCACTCACCCTGTGCAACGCGCATCATGAACGAAAAAAGCGAACAGATTATGACCAGGGAAGCAGAAAAGACCGTCCAGGGCTGGCTCGATGAGATCGCCTACAGCGCCGCCACCTGGGATTTGAAGGCGCACATGAAACTGGTCTCACACCGGGTCCAGGTGAGCGGGCTGCCCAGCGGGCAGACCATCGACTACCGGGGTTGGCGGCAACGGCGCCACAACGAATTCCGCAAAAAGCTGCTGCGCAGCCTCACCTACCGCCTGGGCAAGATCCTCAGCAGCGAGCCCGACCGCATCATCTTTCGCGTCGAGGAGACCATGCGCCCCGATCAGGGCCAGCTCATCGTCATCGACAAAGAGGTGACCCTGGAGCGCGAGGAGGATGGCCACTGGCGGGTCACCCGAGAGCGGTTCCGGCAGATCCGCCAAGCCTGAGGCCGGCTACTCCTGCCCCATATCCACCTCATCCCCCGGTCGCGGCCAGGCGGTGAGGATGGCGCTGACCAGCGTCGCCAGCGGTATGGCGAAGAAGACCCCCCAGAACCCCCAAAGCCCCCCGAAGACCAGGATCGAGACGATAATCGCCACCGGGTGGAGATTAACCACCTCAGAAAAGAGCAGCGGCACCAGCACATTACCATCCAGCGCCTGAATGACCAGATAGGCGACCATCAGCCAGGCAAAGTCCGCGCCCCAACCCCACTGGAAATAGGCCACCACGGCCACCGGCACGGTCACCACCGCCGCCCCGATATAGGGCACCACCACCGACAGCCCCACCAATGCCGAGAGCAGGATCGCGTACTTGAGCCCCATCAGCGCAAAGACCACATAGGCGCTCACACCCACGATGAGGATCTCCCAGAACTTGCCCCGCACATAGTTGCCCAGCTGCTGATCCACATCGTGCCAGACCTGCGTGACCAGCTTGCGCTCCCGCGGCAGAAAACCGGTAAACCAGCCCACCAGACGGACCTTGTCCTTAAGGAAGAAAAACACCAGCAGCGGCACCAGGATCAGATAGACCAACACTGTTATCAGCCCCGGGATGGAAGAGAGCGAGAGCGAGAGCAGCTTGTGCCCCTGGGTCGTCACCTCCGTGGAGAGCAGATCAAACAGCTGCCTCACCTGCGCCTCGGTGATAAAGGCGTAGTGCTCGGGCAGACGCATCAACGCATCCTGACCGGTGCGGACGTACTTAGGCAGCTCCCGCACCAACTCCGTGGCCTGGCCCCACAACAGCGGCACCACGGCAAAGAGCAGGAACAGCAAAAAGGCCATAAAAACGAGGAAGACCAGGATGAAGACCCGCTGGCGCTTCGCCCCGCGACGCTCCAGCACCACCACCAACCCCTCCAAAAGGTAGGCGATGACGATACTCGCCAGCACCGGCGCCAGCATCGAGCCCAGCGTCAGCACCACACCGAAGCCCAGCAACAGCAGCACCCCCAGCAGGATCGCCTGCGGGTCGGAGAAGTAGCGGTGGAACCACTGGCGAATCACCTTCACGACGGGGCCCCCATACTCTTGAGATAGCTATCAAAATCGCGCCGGAACAGCGCCTCGAGATCGTCGATCACCGCCTCCGCCGGGCGCCCCTGCATCATATGCTGCGCCATCAACCCGGAGGCCTCATGCAACATTTTGGCATGATCCAGCATCGGGTAGGTCTCGCGCAGCCGCTTCATCGCCGCGACCACGCTCTCCTGCTCGGGGCGAGGGATAGGCTGCGGCTGCTGCACCTCCAACGCCTCCGGCTCACAGCGTTCGGCGAGAAATTCGGCAAAATCGAGCAAGCTCTTGCGCTCCGCCTCGGGCAAGCGCGCATAGATCGCCATCAGCCGCTTATCGGGCTGGTTTTTCGTCTCTGGCATCAGCATGTGGACAGTCTACCACCCCTGCGCAAATTCAAGGATGCTCTTTGCAGTAGTGACGGGCGAAGTCGAGCAGCTTCTCCATCGCCCGCAGGCGGAACTTCTGCTTCTGGTGCACGAACGAAAAGGGCCGCTCCAGAGGCATCTCCAGGTCGATCTCCACCAGCGACCCGAGCCGCAACTCTTTTTCGATAGTCGCACGGGAGAGGATGGAGATCCCCATCCCCGCCTCCACCGCCCCCTTGACCGCCTCGGGGCTACCCAGCTCCATCACGATATTGAGATCCTGTGGGTTGGCCCCAGCCTGGGCGATCGCCTCCAGCATCACCTCACGGGTGCCGGAGCCCTCTTCCCGACAGATATAGGGGTACTTGGTCAATTCCCGGATAGGCACCGACTTATTCGACGCCAGCTCATGCCCCGGCGGTACGATGAGCACCATCTTGTCCATGCGGCAGTTCTCCACCACCAGGTTTTTATTGCTCACCGGCGCCTCGACCACACCCAGATCGATGATATTGTTCTCCACCATCGAGACGATACCGTCAGTGTTGGCCACCTGGAGGCGGATGGAGACCTCCGGATACTTCGCCTTGAAATCCCCCAGCAGCGCCGGAAGCATATACTCGGCGATGGTGGTACTTGCCCCCAGCAGCAGTACCCCGCTGACCTCGCCGGTCAGATCGCGCACCGAGTTCTCCATCTCGGCATAGAGCGCAAAGATCCGGTCCGAGTATTCATAGACCCGCTGCCCCGCCTCGGTCAGGCTTATGCGGTTGTGGGTACGATCAAACAGCCGTGTATTGAAATACTCCTCCAGCTGACGCACCTGAAAAGTCACCGCCGGCTGGGTCATATGCAGCGACTCGGCCGCTTTGGTGAAGCTGAGTAATCTGGCCACGGTGTGAAACACCTGCAGACGACGATCCGCCATGGCTACTGCCCTCCTTCAGTGATTTATTGTATTTATGTACAACCCAAGCATACTTTATTCACCTGCTGGGGGACAATTACCCGAAAGTCCAAAGTGAGCAGATACTCACATACACCCCGGGGCGCGATGGGTGTAACGCCATGATCATCTATAATGAAGCCGCCGGAGTCGCACCGGCATGGAAAATGCCTCCGTTTGCCCTGCCCCGGAGGCGGCACCATGGGAGCTTACTCCCCGCCATCCGCCCTCTGCTCATAGGTGGCGCCTTTCGATCCCAGGTCGCTGGCGAGCAGGCGCTGCCCCATTAGGCTCAGTTCGCCGTGGTGGCGCCGCTCGCCGTCATCGCTGAACTCAAAGCCGTAGCGGCGCAAGAGGCGGACTCGTCCGGTGCGATCGCGCTTCAGCCGTATCCCCTGCAGCGATACCGTCTCGTCCAGAAGCTGCTGACCGTGGCTCTGGCACAGGCGTCGGGCGTGGCGCACCGCCGCTTCGCGCACTACCGTACCGCTATACCAGGCCCAAGCGAGCAGCGCCAAAACCGCAATAAACCACTCCACCACCACACCTCATCTGTTGCATCCAAGCTCGCTAGTGTAGTGTTTCATCCTGATTGGCGCTTTCAGAGGCCCGCAAATGCCCCAAGACAAGGCGCAGCCCGCAGAGAATGGCCCGCCCTTTTCAAGGGGTGCAACGCAGG
>JBNJGC010000080.1:0-11493 GCA_051747405.1 Pseudomonadota bacterium | reverse complement strand
GAGCCGAGCGGCGCGGGGATCAGCGAGGCCTTTTTGGCTGAGCACGGGTTTTTCAAATAACGGCAGGCTTTACTTCTGATCCTGCATGCAGACTGGATAGGTTTTTATGGCGTTAGACAGTATCGAAGCGATCATCGACGATGTCCGGCAGGGCAAGATGGTGATCCTGATGGACGATGAGGATCGTGAGAACGAGGGAGACCTGATCATGGCCTCCTCCATGATCCGCCCCGAGGATATCAACTTCATGGCCCGCTATGGCCGTGGCCTCATCTGTATGACGCTGACCCAGGAGCGCTGTAAGCAGTTGGACCTGCCGCTGATGGTGCGCGACACCAACGACAAGCACGGCACCAACTTTACCGTCTCCATCGAGGCGGCCGAGGGGGTGACTACAGGGATCTCCGCCTACGACAGGGCGATGACCGTGCGTGCCGCGGTGGCGCCCAATGCCAGCTCCGAGGATATCGTCCAGCCGGGCCATATCTTTCCGCTGATGGCGCAAACCGGTGGCGTACTTACCCGGGCCGGGCATACCGAGGCGGGATGTGACCTGGCGCGACTGGCGGGCTTCGAGCCCTCTTCGGTGATTGTTGAGATCCTCAACGAGGACGGCACCATGGCGCGCCGACCGGACCTGGAGAAATTCGCCGCCGAGCACGGTATTAAGATCGGTACCGTGGCCGACCTCATCAACTACCGGCTGAAAAACGAGCCGACGGTGGAGCGTGTCTCCGAGTGTGCGATGCCGACCCAGTTTGGCGAGTTCCGCCTGATCGCCTACCGCGATCTGCTCAACAGAGAGATGCACATGGCGCTGGTCAAGGGCGAACTCAAACCCGAAGAGCCGGCCCTGGTGCGGGTGCATCTGCAGAACAGCCTCTGCGATCTCTTTGGCAATCAGCGTGACTGCGGTTGGCCGCTGGGCGATGCCCTGCAGCGGATCGACCGGGAGGGGTGCGGTGTGGCGATCATCCTGCGCCAGCAGGAGGACCCGGAGCAGATGATCCGCCGCATCAAGGACTATGAGATGGAGGACCGAGGGGTACCGACCCTGGATGAGGACAAGAGCGATGACCTGCGCACCTATGGTATCGGTGCCCAGATCCTCATCGACCTTGGTGTTAGCCACATGCGCGTCCTCAGCGCACCGAAAAAGATGCACGCCCTTTCCGGTTTCGGCCTGGATGTGGTGGAATATGTACACGACTGAGCCGTTACGGTTCGGCAACGACAGACAAGGTATAACGTGATGGCAGAGATTAAGTCCTACGAAGGCGGTTTTGTCCTGGATGGCAGCCGTTTTGCGATATTGGTCGGGCGCTTCAACAGCTTCGTGGTGGAGAGTCTGTTGGATGGGGCGGTTGACACCCTGCGGCGCCATGGTGCTGCTGATGAGGAGATCGAGATCATCCGCGTACCGGGAGCCTACGAGATCCCGCTCGCCGCCAAGCGTCTCGCCGCCAGTAAGAAGTACGATGCGATCATCGCCCTCGGCGCGGTCATTCGAGGCGGTACCCCCCACTTCGACTACGTCGCCGGCGAGTGCAGCAAGGGGCTGGCGCAGGTGATGCTGGAGTATGAGATGCCGGTCGCCTTCGGTGTGCTGACCGTGGACACCATTGAACAGGCCATCGAGCGGGCCGGCACCAAGGCCGGTAACAAGGGTGTCGAGGCGACCCTCTCCGCCATCGAAATGGTTAACCTGCTGCCCAAACTGGAACAGTAATGGACGTTATGCGCTTCCCACGCTCCCCCCTGGAGGTCTCCGTATGAGCCGCGCACGCTCCCTTGCGCGCCAGCGTGCCATGCAGGCCCTCTACCAGTGGCAACTCACCGATGAGCCGCCGCAGCAGATTGATCAACAGTTCATGGAAGAGCAGGAGATGAAAGGGGTCGACAAGAGGTACTTCAGCGAGCTGCTGCGGGAGATCCCCGCCCATCTTGCTGAACTCGATGCCCACGGTAACGATGTTCTGGATCGGGGAATGGAGCAGGTCGACCCGGTGGAGCGGGCGATCCTGCGTATCGGTATCTATGAGCTTGAACACCGCGTCGATATCCCCTACCGCGTGGTGATCAATGAGATGGTCGAGTTGGCCAAGATCTTCGGCGCCGAGCAGGGCCACCGCTATATCAATGGTACGCTGGACAAAATCGCCGGCAAGCTGCGCAGCGTCGAGGTCCAGGCGCGGCGTGACGGGCGGCGTTGAATAACCGCCCGGTACAAGACAGCTTCGCCTTCGGCCCGCGATGACCGCGGAAAGGGCCTAAAGATGTCGGGGCGAGTACCGATTTTCTGCGATAGGGTCGTCCCATGGGCACCGGTACGTCCCTCTCCAGAGTGACTCAGTTAGCGGTGGTACTGAACGGCATGTCCCTGAACGAATTCTCCATTATCGAACGCTACTTCACGGCACCCTCCCGGCGCAGTGATGTAGTACTCGGCGTGGGGGATGATGCGGCGCTGCTGGAGGTGCCGCCGGGGATGCAGCTAGCCGTGAGCGTCGACACCCTGGTCGCCGGACGCCATTTTCCCGTGCAGACCGACCCCGAGTCCATCGGCCACAAAGCGCTGGCGGTCAACCTTAGCGATATGGCGGCGATGGGTGCGGAGCCGGCGTGGGCGACCCTCGCCCTCACCCTGCCGGAGCCGGACCCTGCCTTCATTGCGCCCTTTGCCCGCGGTTTTCTCCGTCTGGCGCAGGAGCATGGGGTCGCCCTCGTCGGTGGTGATACCGTGCGCGGGCCACTGAGCCTGACGGTACAGATCCACGGCCTGCTCCCCACCGGCACCGCGCTGCGTCGAGACGGCGCCCGGCCCGGCGACGAGCTCTATGTGACCGGGACCCTGGGGGATGCCGGTGCCGCCCTGACGCAGATTATGGGTGAGGATGTCGCTGAAGAGGGCGCGGCACGGTCGCTGCGACGGCGGCTCGATCGACCCTCACCACGGGTCAGGGAGGGGGTGGCATTACGTGGTGTTGCCTCTGCCGCCATCGACATCTCCGACGGTCTGCTGGCGGATCTTGGCCATATTCTACAGCGCAGCGGCTGCGGGGCGGAGCTGGAGCTGGCGGCGATCCCGCAGTCCGAGGCGTTACGCCACTCTATCGACTCGTCAGAGCGGCGCTTGAGACTGGCCCTGAGCGCCGGTGACGACTATGAGCTCTGCTTTAGTGTGCCGCCCGACAAAGTGGCGGAGTTGGCGGCGGTGAGCCGGGAGTGGCAATGCCCTGTCAGCCGTATCGGTCGCCTGACCGAACAGGGCGGCGTGCGACTGCGGGGGGAGGGCAGTGAGGCGCTTGAGGGTTTCCTGAGCGGTTTTGACCATTTTATCGGAGAGTAATAGAGGCAATGGCGGCACAGCATCGACGGCTTACGGCGGCGGACCTGGCCGATCCGCGACATTTTCTCGCTCTCGGTTTCGGCTCCGGACTGGCGCCGGTGGCCCCCGGTACCTTCGGCACCCTCGCCGCGCTGCCGCTCTACCTGCTGTTGCAGCCGTTGGCGCCGCTCCTCTATCTGGCGGTGGTACTGCTTGCCCTCATCGTCGGGGTCTGGCTCTGCCAGGTGACCGCTCGGCAGCTCGGGGTGCATGACCATCCGGGAATCGTCTGGGATGAGTTCGTCGGCCTCTGGATCACCCTCTTCGCCGCACCGGGTGGCTGGTACTGGCTGCTACTGGGCTTTCTTCTGTTCCGCTTTTTCGATGTCATCAAGCCTTGGCCGATCCGCTGGATCGACCGGCGTGTTGAGGGTGGTCTTGGCATCATGCTGGATGATGTGTTGGCGGGGATCTTCGGGTTGGCGGTGATGCAGCTGCTGGCCTGGTGGATCGGGTAGTGGCGGTATCGCTTGCCGTATCGCCTAGCGGGGTGCCAGGGGGCCGAAGCACCCCCCGTTCGGGCTTTCGCCATATGCCTGTGCCCCTCCAGACCCGTGACTTCGAGCGGGCAGTCACCCCAGCTTAACTCTCCGTGTCTTTGTGCCTGCGCCTATATGGAAGTAGGCGAGGAGCGTGAGCAGAATGCGGTAGGCTTTGCGCTGAATTGATAGGGTGGAGCGGTTACCGGCTGGCAGGGTCCCACCTTGCGGCGTAGACCCCGCTGGAGGTTTCTGTAGCGGGTATATTCATCCCGCCCGCTTGTCCTTCTCGATCAGCGCGTAGGCGGAGTGGTTGTGGATGGACTCGAAGTTTTCCGACTCCACCACATAGCTGTTGATGCGCTCATCCTGGTTGAGGCGTACTGCCACGTCGCGCACCATGTCTTCGACAAATTTGGGGTTGTCGTAGGCGCGTTCGGTGACGTGCTTCTCGTCCGGACGCTTGAGCAGGCCGAACAGCTCGCAGGAGGCCTCCTTCTCCACCAGGTCGATAATGTCCTCGATCCAGACGAACTCATCGGTGCTGATGGTGACGGTGACGTGAGAGCGCTGATTGTGGGCGCCGTAGTCCGAGATCTTCTTGGAGCAGGGGCAGAGGCTGGTGACCGGGACTACCACCTTGACCTTGAGGTGGGGGGTGCCGTCGGCCACTTCACCGATGAAGGTGACGTCGTAGTCCATCATGCTTTCGACGCCGGATATCGGGGCCTGCTTGTTGACGAAGTAGGGGAAGGCCATCTCGATGTGGCCCGACTCCGCTTCCAGCCGCTCGGTCATCTCTGTCAGGACGTCTTTGAAGGATTTTACCGACAGTTCGCGCTCGTGTTTATTGAGGATCTCGATAAAGCGCGACATGTGTGTGCCCTTGAAGTTGTGGGGCAGGTTCACATACATGTTGAAGTGGGCGATGGTGTGCTGCTCGCCGCCGCTGCGGTCCTGGATGCGCACGGGGTGGCGGATATCCTTGATCCCCACCTTGTTGATGGCGATCTGACGGGTATCGGCACTGCTCTGGACGTCGGCGATGCTGTCACAGGGCTGACTCATGATCTCTATTCCTCTGTATAGCGCACACAGGCACGCTCGGTTTCCCACAAGGTTACGGCATGGATCTGAACATGGGGTTCACTCAGCTCCTCTGCAAGCCGGCGGTAGATATAGGCCGCCAGGTTTTCCGCCGTTGGATTGATTGAATCGAAGGGCGGGATCTCGTTGAGGTAGCGGTGGTCCAGCTCGTCAGTAACCTTCTTGGCCAATTGCTTGATGACCTTGAAGTCCACCGCCATACCCTGCTCGTTCAGTTCGGTGGCGAAGGCCTCCACCTCGACCTTCCAGTTGTGGCCGTGCAGGCGGCGGCAGTCGCCGGGATAGTTGCGCAGGGAGTGTGCCGAAGCAAAATCCGATACGACTTTAAGGGTGTAGCGTGCGGTCATCGAAGTCTGTAGTTGAGTAAAATACTAGGGTTTGATCGGATTGGCAACCGTAGGCCCATCCCCGAAGGCGCTATAGCGCTCGATGGCGCGCAGTATACCACTCTTGTCCAGGCCGCAGAGGGCGAGCAGCTCTTCGCGACCGCCCTGCTCAATGTAGTGATCCGGCAGGCCGAGGTTGAGCACGGGTACCGTTACGCCGTTGGCGGCCAGCAGCTCATTGACCGCGCTGCCGGCACCGCCCATCACCACATTGTCCTCGAGAGTCACCAGGAGTGAGTGGCTGGCAGCCAGCTCAAGCACCAGCGCGGCATCCAGCGGTTTGACAAAGCGCATGTTGGCGACGCTGGCGTCGAGCTCATCGCCCGCTTCGAGGGCGGGAGCGAGCATCGCGCCGAAGGCGAGCAGCGCCACACCGCTGCCGCGGCGAAGCTGCTCCCCTTTACCCACGGCGATGGGGGCCAGGGAGTCGCTGACGCTGACGCCGGGGCCGCTGCCGCGGGGGTAACGCACCGCCGCCGGGCCGTCGTGATGAAAGCCGGTGGAGAGCATCTGTCGGCACTCCATCTCATTGGCCGGGGCCATGATCAGCATATTGGGGATGCAGCGCATGAAACTCAAATCGAAGGCGCCGGCATGGGTGGGACCGTCGGGTCCGACGATGCCGGCGCGGTCGATGGCAAAGAGCACCGGTAGGTTCTGCAGTGTCACATCGTGCAGCAGCTGGTCGTAGCCGCGCTGGAGGAAGGTGGAGTAGATCGCCACGACCGGCTTGAGTCCCTCGCAGGCGAGGCCGGCGGCCATGGTGACGGCGTGCTGTTCGGCGATGCCCACATCGTAATAGCGGTCCGGGAAGGCCTGGGAGAAGCGCACGAGCCCGGAACCTTCACGCATTGCCGGGGTTATGCCGATAAGGCGCTCATCGGCATCGGCCATATCGCAGAGCCAGTCGCTGAATACCTCGGTATAGGTGGGAGTGCCGCCAGCGGTGGGGAGTTTTTCCCCGGTCTCGGGGTCGAACTTGCCGATACCGTGATAGCCGCAGGGGTTCTCTTCGGCCGGTGTGTAGCCTTTGCCCTTTTTGGTGACGATGTGCAGAAACTGGGGTCCCTCAAGGGTTTTGAGGTTTTTCAGGGTTTTGACCAGGGTATCCAGGTCGTGGCCGTCGATGGGGCCGATGTAGTTGAAACCCAGCTCCTCGAACAGGGTGCCGGGGATCACCATCCCCTTCATGTGCTCCTCGGCGCGGCGGGCCAGCTCCCAGACGCTGGGCATGGTACCGAGCACCTTCTTGCTCCCCTGGCGCATGCTCGAGTAGAGCTTGCCGGAGAGGATCTTGGCAAAGTAGTTGGACATCCCGCCGACGTTGGGGGAGATGGACATGTCGTTGTCGTTGAGTACCACCAGCAGATTGGCATCCAGGTCGCCGGCATGGTTGAGTGCCTCGAAGGCCATGCCGGCGGTCATGGCGCCGTCGCCGATCACCGCCACCACCTTGCGATCCGCCTGCTCCTTTTGCGCGGCGATGGCCATGCCCAGGGCGGCGCTGATGGAGGTGCTGGAGTGGCCGGTACCGAAGGTGTCGTAGGGGCTCTCGTCGCGCTTGGGGAAGCCCGCCAGCCCGTTGAGCTGACGCAGGGTGGGCATGCGCCCACGGCGACCGGTAAGGATTTTGTGGGGGTAGCTCTGGTGCCCCACATCCCACACCAGGCGGTCCTCCGGTGTGTTGTAGACATAGTGTAGGGCCAGGGTCAGCTCCACCGTGCCCAATCCCGAGGCGAGGTGGCCCCCGGTGCGGCCCACCGAGGCTACCATGAAGGCCCGCAGCTCATCGGCCAGCTGCTTGAGCCCGGCGCTGCTCAGTTCGCGCAGCTGTCGCGGGTCGTCGATGGTCTCCAGCAGGGGCGTCGGGGCGGTTTCGGGCATCGTGTCGTATTGGCTGTGGGAAAACGGATTATAATGGCTCTCCCGCACTGTTGATGCAAGTGCCAACACCACAATGGCAGCCTAATGATGGCGCTTTAGGGTGGTTTAAGGCTGGAGTTGCGGAGATTTCGGCCTCGGTATGGTCTATTTGAGGTGTTGTCATAGCGCACTACAACTGCTAGGTTGAGTGGAAGTGGTGTCCAGAGATGTAAGTTCTGAGCATCGGCGATGAGAGGGAGTTCAGCGAGCGAGGAGATGGCTCCTTCAATTCAACGCCACCCGCTCCTGGGGAGGAGTCAGGGCGAGGCGGGCAGCAGTTCCATTTACGATACCGTCCCTATGGTCGGTGTCGGCATACGGCAGCCAGCAATGACAAGCCGTGCAGTGATTTCAACGGCAACAATAAAAAACAATGGAAATGAGCAGAGTAGTCCCTTTGGCCCAAGGAGGCTTGGTGTGCGTTTCAAACGCACCGCGCCGTGCTGCACCAGTCGGTAGTCGGCACACCCCCTCAATGTATCCACTCCATGTGATGGCCCCTATAGCCTGTCCTGGTCTTCGGATCCGGGTACGCCATCAATGACGCATTCGATTTGAACAAGACGGAGAAAGAGAATGGTTGATTTGAAAGGTCTGAGAAAAGCAATTGGTATTTCCTGTCTCTCCATCGCCGCCTTCGGCTTCAGCGGTGTGGCCGCTGCCGATACCTGGCGTTACGCCCACGAGGAGTACGAGGGGGACGTGCAGGATGTCTATGCGATGAAGTTCAAGGAGTATATCGAAGATAACTCCGATCACAACGTCAAAGTCTACCGCTTTGGTGAGCTGGGCGAGTCCGACGACATCATGGAGCAGACCCAGGCGGGGATCCTGCAGTTCGTCAACCAGTCACCGGGCTTCACCGGTTCGCTAATCCCCGAGGCGCAGATCTTCTTCATCCCCTATCTGATGCCCACGGATATGGAGACCGTGATCGAGTTCTTCCGTCAGAGCAAAGCGGTTAATAAGAACTTCCCCAAACTCTACGCCGAGCAGGGGCTGGAGCTGCTGAAGATGTACCCGGAGGGGGAGATGGTTGTTACCGCCGATGAGCCGGTCACCACTCCGGACGGTTTCAAGGGCAAGAAGATCCGCGTGATGACCAACCCGCTGCTCTCCTCCACCTATGAGGCCTTCGGTGCGACCCCGACGCCGCTGCCCTGGGGTGAGGTCTACGGTGCGTTGCAGACCAATATGATCCAGGGGCAGGAGAATCCGATCTTCTGGATCCAGTCCGGCGGTCTCTACGAGGTCTCTCCGAACCTGATCTTTACCAAGCATGGCTGGTTTACCACCGCCATGATGGCCAATCAGGACTTCTACAACGATCTCTCCGCCAAGGAGAAGAAGCTGGTGCGTGATGCGTCCGATTACGCCTTTGAGAAGATCATCGTCCACATCGACGGTCTGGCCAACGACGCGCTGGCGAAGATCCAGGCTGACAGTGATGAGGTGACCATTACCCGTCTGAACGATGAGCAGATCGCCCGCTTCAAGGCCCGTGCGCCGCAGGTGGAGGAGAAGTTCATCGACATGACCGGTGACAGCGGCAAGAAGCTGCTTGAGCAGTTCAAGAAGGATTTGGCCAAGGTTACCGGAGAGTAAGCTAAACGGGGAGCACGACTCCCCGCATCCGGCGTATGTAAACCGGAGCGCCGCCGTTGCCACGGGGCGCTCCACCTTATGACAGCGACACCCGAACGGCCTTTTGGCTCGTTGAGGGAGGGGTGTCCGGGTTGGAGAAACCGAGTCATGACAGACGAGATCCCGGAGCAGTATGAATCCGGTCTTCCCAGTTTCCTTGGGGTTATCGACAACGCCATCAGCAAGGTGGAGGCGGTAATCCTGGCGGTGGGGGTGCTGTTGATGGCGCTCAACACCTGCATCAATGTGGTGGCACGCTTCGGTTTTGGAGAGGGGCTGTTCTTCTCCGGCGAGGTCAACCGCATCCTCATTATCATGATCACTTTCGCCGGCATCGGCTATGCCGCCCGCCACGGTCGCCATATCCGCATGTCCGCCATCTACGATGCGCTACCGGTGGGCGGGCGACGCTGGCTGATGGTGCTCATCGCTTTCTTTACCGCGGCAGTGATGTTTTTCCTCTGCTACTTCTCGGCAGAATATATCCTGGATGTCTACGACAAGGGTCGGGTCCTGCCGGCGATGGGGATCCCGGTGTGGAGTATCTATCTCTGGGTACCCATCGGTTTTTGCATCACCGGCATCCAGTACGCGCTGACCGGGGTGAAGAACCTCACCTCCAAAGATGTCTATCTGTCGACCGGCGTGGTCGACAGTTACGCCGATACCGAGTCGGAAGTGTGAGCCTGAATAACAAATAGAGAGGGACGCTTACCGTGACAACAGTAATGATGTTGGTAATGATCGGGCTGCTTCTGCTCGGTTTCCCGATGATGATTCCGTTGACCGTGGCGGCCATCGTCGGCTTTTTTATGATGTTCGACGGTTTCGGTCAGATGGGAACCTTCGTCCAGCAGGTGTTGGGGGGGATACGCCCCTCATCACTTATTGCGGTGCCGATGTTCATCCTCGCCGCAGATATTATGACCCGCGGCCACTCGGCCGATCGACTGATCCATATGGTGATGGCCTTTATCGGCCATATCAAAGGGGGGCTGGCGGTCAGTACCGCCGCCTCCTGTACCCTGTTCGGCGCGGTCTCCGGCTCTACCCAGGCGACGGTGGTGGCGGTAGGTTCACCGCTGCGCCCCAAGATGTTGAAGGCCGGCTACTCTGACCCCTTCACCCTGGCCCTTATTATCAATGCCAGTGATATCGCTTTTTTGATCCCGCCGAGTATCGGCATGATCATCTACGGGGTGATCTCCGAGACCTCGATCGCCGAGCTGTTTATCGCCGGTATCGGCCCCGGCCTGATGATTCTCTTTCTCTTCTCTCTCTACAGTCTCTTTTACGCCTATAAAAACAACGTACCCACCGAAGAGAGAGCCAGTTGGGGGGAGCGCATGGTGGCGGTGAGGCAGGCGGTTTGGCCGCTGATGTTCCCGGTGATTATCGTCGGTGGCATCTATGGCGGTATCTTCAGTCCCACCGAGGCGGCGGCGGTGTGCGTGCTCTATGCGGTGGTGCTCGAGTTTGTCATCTTTCGCTCACTGCATATGCCGGAGATGTACAAGATCGCCAAATCGACCGGCCTGATCACTGCCGTTGTCTTTATTCTGGTCGGTGTGGGTAACGGCTTCTCCTGGATCATCTCTTTTGCGCAGATCCCGGAGACCCTCATCGAGGCCTTCGGTATTAACGATGCCGGCCCAGTGGGGGTGATGATTGCCATCTCTATCGCCTTCTTCGTGGCCTGTATGTTCGTTGACCCGATTGTGGTCATCCTGGTGTTGACCCCCATCTTCGCCCCGGCCATCGCTGCGACCGGACTCGATCCGGTGCATGTGGGGATCCTCATCACCCTTCAGGTGGCCATCGGCTCAGCGACGCCGCCGTTCGGCTGCGACATCTTCACCGCCATCGCGATCTTCAAACGACCGTACTGGGAGGTGGTGCGTGGAACACCGCCGTTTATCTTTATCCTTGTCCTCTCGGCGGTGTTGCTGATAGCGTTCCCGCAGATCGCGCTATTTCTCCGGGATGTGGCGTTCAACTGATGCCGGGGTGACCCGCGAAGGAGACAGTTGTGTTCAAAAAGATACTGGTTGCCGTGGATGGATCGAAAAAGGCGCTCGAGGCACTGGAGCAGGCGATTGAGTTCCAGCAGCTCTCCGAGGCGGAGATCTATCTGCTATGTGTGTTCAAGCACCACAGCCTGTTTGAGGCCTCGCTCTCCATGGTGCGTCCCAATGAGCTGCAGATCCCGGATCAGGCGTTGATGGATTTTGCCCGGGAGGTCGTTAATCAGGCAAAGGCGTATGCCAATGAGCATGGCGCGACTCAGGTCCGAGGCTTCGTCAAAGGTGGCAGACCGTCGAAGACCATCGTCGAATTCGCCCAAGAGCACGACGTGGACCTGATTGTACTTGGCACACACGGTACTCACAGCAAGGATGGGATGCTGCTAGGCAGCGTTGCCCACAGGGTGGCCAGTATGGCCAAGTGCGCGGTACTGATCGTTTGACTAGTGGTCCATGCGGGAAATAATGTCACTCTCAGCCGGTCCACAAGCCTCATCGGCAAGGCGCACGAGCGCAGGACTCGTCATTCTAATTCAAGCGAG
>JBNJGC010000079.1:9209-11526 GCA_051747405.1 Pseudomonadota bacterium | reverse complement strand
TTCTCCAGCGCCTGCGCCACCTCCGCCAGACCGCGATCAATGGGTTTGCCGCTGCCGGCGCGTCGCTTGAGGCCGTGCAGACGTTTGCGCAGACGACGCCGATCGGCCAGCATAGTGGCATCGAGCGCGGAAAAGAGCTGTTCGATAGATATTGACACGCTGCGGGAACAAAGCCGTTGAAACAGGGTCGGCTATGTTAACCGACTAGTGGTCGATGCGGGAAATATCCTGACCGCTACAGCACGACACAGACCTGTAACACTAACAGACGATAATGGAAGGCCCTCCCGATGAACGCGAACCCGGCAATGGACAACTCCGACCTGAGACAACCCGAGCTCTACATCAACCGCGAGCTGAGCCTGCTCGCCTTTAACCGCCGCGTACTGGAGCAGGCCAAGGATGAGAGCACCCCGCTGATGGAGCGGCTGCGCTTTCTCTGCATCTCCAGCTCCAACCTGGATGAGTTTTTCGAGATCCGCGTCGCCGGGCTGATGCAGAAGGCGGCGATGGCCTCGGTGCAGGCCGGCCCCGATAACATGTCGCCGCAAGAGCTGCTGCACCACATCAGCAGCGAGGCCCATGCGCTGGTGGATGAGCAGTACCGGGTACTCAACGACGTGCTGCTACCGGCGCTGGAGCAGGAGGGGATTCGCTTCGTCAAGCGCCAGGAGTGGAACAAGGGGCAGGCCGCCTGGATCAAGGACTACTACGAGCACGAGCTGCTGCCGATCCTCAGCCCCATCGGCCTGGACCCGGCCCACCCCTTCCCGCGCATCCTCAACAAAAGCCTCAACTTTATCGTCTCGCTCAAGGGCAAGGACGCCTTCGGTCGTACCAGCGGCATGGCCATCGTGCAGGCCCCGCGCGCCCTGCCGCGGCTGATCAAACTGCCCGAGGAGCACAGCAACGGCGCCAACGACTTTGTCTTCCTCTCCTCCATCATCCACGCCCATGTGGCCGACCTGTTTCCGGGGATGAAGGTGCAGGGTTGCTACCAGTTCCGCGTCACCCGCAACAGCGATCTCTTCGTCGACGAGGAGGAGGTGGATGACCTGCTGCGCGCCGTGGAGGGGGAGCTGACCTCGCGCCGCTATGGCGACGAGGTGCGCCTGGAGGTGGCCGACAACTGCCCGCCTGAGGTGAGCCAGTTTCTGCTGGACCAGTTCGAGCTGACCGAGAGCGACCTCTATACCGTCAACGGGCCGGTCAACCTCAACCGCCTGATGAATCTGCCGGACAAGGTGGACCGCTCGGATCTGGGCTTCCCCTCCTTCACCCCGGGCATGCCCACCCGCCTGGGCATGGGGGGCAGCATCTTCCAGGTGATCCGCCAGGGGGATCTGCTGCTACACCACCCCTTCGAATCCTTCGTGCCGGTGATCGACTTTCTCAAACAGGCCGCCAGCGACCCCAAGGTACTGGCGATCAAGCAGACCCTCTACCGTACCGGCCCCGACTCGGCGGTGGTCGACGCCCTGGTCCACGCCGCCCGCGCCGGCAAGGAGGTCACGGTGGTGGTAGAGCTGCGCGCCCGTTTCGACGAGGAGGCCAACATCGCCCTGGCCAACAAATTGCAGGAGGCGGGTGCCCATGTGGTCTACGGCGTGGTCGGCTACAAGACCCACGCCAAGATGATTCTGGTGGTGCGACGCGAGGATGAACACCTGCGCCACTATGTGCACCTGGGTACCGGCAACTACCACGCCCGTACCGCACGGCTCTATACCGACTACGGTCTGCTCACCGCCAACCCGGAGTTGGGCGAGGATGTACACAAACTGTTCCTGCAGCTGACCAGCCTGGGTCGCAGCAGCAAGCTGGGCAAGATCCTGCAGTCGCCGTTCACCCTGCACACCGGCATGCTCGAACGCATCGAGCGCGAGGCGGCGAACGCCCGCAAGGGCAAGCCGGCCCGCATCATCGCCAAAATGAACGCCGTGGTGGAGCAGAACGTCATCCGCGCCCTCTACGCCGCCTCCCAGGCCGGAGTGGAGATCGACCTCATCATACGCGGCATCTGCTGCCTGCGCCCGGGCGTGCCCGGCGTCTCGGAGAACATCCGCGTGCGCTCCATCATTGGTCGTTTTCTGGAACACACCCGCGTGTTCTACTTCCTCAACGGCGGCAAGGAGGAGATCTTCGGCTCCAGCGCCGACTGGATGGATCGCAACCTCCACCGCCGGGTAGAGACCTGCTTTCCGGTGGAGGACAAGCGGGTGCGCGAGCGGATGATCCGCGAGCTGGACTACTACCTGAAGGACAACCTCCAGGCCTGGGAGCTGCAGAGCGACGGCAACTACATCCGCACCACACC
>JBNJGC010000079.1:7936-9109 GCA_051747405.1 Pseudomonadota bacterium | reverse complement strand
CGCCTGCGTCAATCAACTGAACTCAAGGGTATATTTGGCGCTCTGCAGGTAGTCGGCCTCCTGTGCCAGATCCGCCTCGGTCAGCGGATGCTCGGCGAGCCAACCCTCGGGGAAGGTCATTGTCAGCTGCTTACCCTCGGCCACATAGCGTATAGCGGGCGTCCCCCCGGCGGTGTGGCTACGGTGCAGCAGTACCGCCAGGCGCAGCAGGATGCACAAGCGCTGCAGTAGGCGTTTCTGCTCCGGGTCGAACTCCTTGAACAGGGCGGTGGGGAATTTGCGGCGATGGCCCCGTACCAGGATCGCCATCAGCTTCTGCTCGCTGCTGGAGAAGCCGGTCATGTCGGAGTTGGCCACCAGGTAGGCGCCGTGTTTATGGTAGGAGCTGTGGGCGATGGCCAGGCCAATCTCATGCAGCCGGGCCGACCAGAGCAGTAGGTGTTCGCTCTGCTCATCCTCCAGCCCCCAGGCGGCGGCCACCTGCTCCAGTGCCGCCCGCGCCGCGCTCTCGACCCGCTGCGCCTGCACCAAATCGACGCCGTAACGCTCGCTAAGCGCCACGATGGTGCGCTCGCGCACATCTTCATGGCGGATACGGCCCACCAGATCGTAGAGCAGCCCCTCGCGCAGGGCCAAGTCGGAGACCTGCATCGCCTCTATCTGCAACCCCTCGAACAGCGCCAGCAGCACCGCCACCCCGCCGGGGAAAACCGGTAACCGCTCCTCCTTGAGCCCACTGAGCTTGAGCTTGTCGATATGGCCGGCCTTGACCAGCTCATCGGCCAGACGGCGCATCGCCTCCAGGGTGATCCCCTCTTCACACCAGCCGTTGGCGCGAACCACCTCGCCCACGGCCTTGACCGTGCCGGAGGCGCCCACCGCCTCCGCCCAGCCGATCTGGCGGTACTCCCCCTCCAACGCTTGCAGCTCCAGGCGAGCGGCGATCACCGCCTTGCGCATCGCCTTGTCGCTGATCGCCCCATCGGCGAAGAAGCGCTGGCTGTAACTGACGCAGCCCATGTAGCAGCTCTCCAACTCCCGCGGCTCAAAGCCACGCCCCAGGATCAGCTCCGTGCTGCCGCCACCGATGTCGATCACCAAGCGGTTCGCCTCAGAGGCCGGCAGCCCATGGGAGACCCCCAGGTAGATAAGCCGCGCCTCCTCCACCCCGGC
>JBNJGC010000079.1:0-7836 GCA_051747405.1 Pseudomonadota bacterium | reverse complement strand
GGATAAAGGGCGAAAATCTTCAAAAGTGTGATTTTATTCGCACCAACCGGCGGAATTCACCTATAATGTTGGCGTGAAATAACGCAAGAAAACAGTTGGGTATTTTCAGATAAAGATTGAGGGAGGAGACCCGAAAAAGCGCGACTTTCACAATCATGGCATAAAACCTGCGTACAAAGTGACCGTCAAGTGTCTCACGTAAAGGTTCGACTCTTGTCACGACTCCACTACAGACCCTGTAGCCGGTAGCGAGCAAGATTCGGTGCCGTTCTTAAAACCTTGGAGGATGTACTAATGTCAATGATAGTGTGGGATGACGCCTACAGCGTCGATATCCAGGAGATCGATGAGCAGCACAAGTGCCTCGTTGAGATCATGAACGAGCTCTACACCGCCCTGGCCAACAAGTCGGATCGCGACCTCATCAGCGACGTCCTGGACAAGCTGGTGGACTACACCAAGATCCACTTCGCCGTGGAGGAGACCCTGATGCGGATCTTCCACTACGAGGACTATGAGGCGCACAAGGCGATCCACGACGACATTGTGGAAAAGGTGCTCGAATTTCAGGGTAAATACCGCGCCGGCGACGACAAGGTCGGCATGGAGCTACTGATGTTCCTTAAGGATTGGCTGTTCGACCACATCAACAAAGTGGACAAAGCCTACGTCAAGACCTTCCACAAGGGCGGCGTCAAGAAGAGCTGGCTGAAGCGGTTCTGGTAAAGCGGGAGCCTGTCGGGGGAGTACCTGCAGCGAACAAAGGGGAGAGGCCGGGAGCGCTCTTCCACTGACGCCGCGGGCGCAACCCTCAGCCGACAGACTTCTACTCCTGTTCGTCCCGGGTTTTGCGCGGGTCACGCCTGCGCGGTCCTCCGGGGCGGTTTTTACTCTCATCGCTGAAGACAAAGCGCCCGAACAGAATACACCCCTTCATCCCCGGATCGCAGGGGAGATCTTTCACCCGCGAGCACTTGCCCCTCACCTCATGGGGACAGCCCCATCCGCTCATTTCAACCACCTCCTGAAGCCAACCAACGTGCAAGGGACGGCTTGCCCCTGCCGCCACATGCGCTACCATAGCGCCTTTGTAAACACTCTATTCAGTATCCAAAACAGGAGCCAATATGGCAAACGTCACCCTCTACAGCACCGGCACCTGCCCCATTTGCGACAAGACTAAGGCACTGCTCAAAAAGTGGTCTATCGACTATGCTGAAAAGCGTGTCGACCAGGATCAGGCGGCGCTCAAGGAGATGCTCGAGATCAGCAACCACGCCCGCACCGTTCCGCAGCTGGCCATCGACGGCAAGTGGGTTGGCGGTTTCAATGAGCTGACCGAGATGCACATGGAGGGGGAACTCGATGGACTGATGCAGAGCTAACCGGGCAAGCCACGCGCAACCATGCACCACAAACCCAACAATCCCGCCCAACTGGCCGATGCCGATCCGGCTCGCTGGCCGATCCAGATCCGCCAGACCCACTACGGCTGGACCGTCACCTGTTACAACAGCGACGGCCATGCCCGGCACATCCTCACCGCCGATTCGGAGATGGAGGCCTACCGCGCCGCCTACAATATGGCGAAGATCTACCATATTGAGACCCCCGTTCTGGTAAATAGCTTCAAGGGCGAGCTGCGGATAGACCTCAACCGCCTGTTAAAGTCCCGGAGAGGCTCCTGAGCCGATGAAGAAATTCACCCTCATACCCGTCGGTGACTGCTTCGAATACCAGGGCAAGCACTACAGCAAAACCGGCCCGCTCACCGCCGTCAGTCTGGAGGGAAACCGACAGCGGATGATCCCCCGCTCCGCCCTGGTCGCCCCCCTGGGCGACGAGACTCCATCAGCGCCTGCGACGCTCGCGCGCAATGTCCGGCTCGATGCCGAGACGGTAATGGCCGCCTTTGAGCAGTACCACAACGGCTGCCTGGAGTGGCTGCGACTGGCCGAGCAGGAGCTCACCCCGGCGACCGCCACGCAGATTCGCACCGCCCTGGATCAGGCCCGGGCACGTTTTAGCCGCCAACTGGATCTCGAGCCGTAGCGCGCCACCTCAGTGGGCGGCCCCCCATCAGCCCGTCCGGCTCTCAGCTATCGAGCCCCCGGAGATAGCGCTCCACCGACTCGACCACACCTATCTCACCCGCCTTTATCGCCGCCAGATAGCGCCGT
Source organism: Pseudomonadota bacterium (assembly GCA_051747405.1). Lineage (GTDB taxonomy): Bacteria > Pseudomonadota > Gammaproteobacteria > Thiohalomonadales > Thiohalomonadaceae > JAPHTQ01. Next base: position 5,656 of record JBNJGC010000079.1, on the reverse strand, counting down.
CGCCAGGGGCCCACATGCATCCGCGCCTCCAGAAACTCGCGAAAGATCACCCGCGTCAGCGCCCCGCCCTGCGCCAGAAAACCGCTGGTTTCAAAGTCGCGGATCGCCTGCTCACGATCGTAGGCCACACGCACCAGCTCACCGCGCCAGCGCCCCCCATGCCAGAGCAGGCGGGCATAGCTGGCGCGGGTGTCCCCATCGAACGGCTGCCCCACCGAGCCGGTGTTGATCACCAGCGTGCCGTTAAACCGGCGTGTAAACGCCCGGTGGGTATGGGAGCCGATGAACAGATCCCGCGGCTCACCCAGCTTCTGCACCAGCTCCTCCCCCTCGGACTCCGGTTGAATCCCCTTGCGATCCCCAAGGCGTGAGCCGTGGGTGATGTGCAGCGAGCCACCTTCCAGATCCTCCAGGTCCAGCGACTCACCCCAGTCGGCCAGCTCAGCCACCGCCTCACCCAGTTGCGCCAAGGCAAGGTGGGCAAAGCGGTCGATCTCAAAGGTATGACTCTCGGGCGCGGGACCGTGCTCGGCGCAGTGCAGCAGCCAGTTTTCGTGGTTGCCGCGCAGCAGACGGACCCCGGGCCAGGCGCCCTGTAGCAGCTCCAGCACATCCAGACTGCACGGCCCCCGGTTGACCAGGTCACCATTGACGATGAGCTCGTCCGCCCCCCAGCGCACGACATCCTCCAGCACCGCCTCCAGTGCCGGCACATTGCCGTGAACATCGGACAAAACCGCTATCTTCATCACTGCCAAACCTGTCTGCTGAGCCATTCGCCACGTTGATGAGATGATAGAGCAAGCGGGCAGATCCCTAAACCCCGATAAAAAACGGTAGAATAGTCCGAGACACAGCCCAGCCCCTACGGAGGCAATAGAGATTTTGGAGTTACAGGCCCGCACCGAACACCGCCAGTTTCAGGCACTGCTCAAGGCACTGCTGAGCACCGCCATCGCCATCCCGCTGGCCTACCTCGCCCACGTCATTCTGCCACACGCCAACCTCTCGCTGGTCTTCCTCACCGCAGTGCTGCTGAGCGCATCGCGCTTCGGCATGCTCACGGCGCTCTACACCGCTGTGCTGAGCTTTCTCAGCTTCAAGTTTTTCTTCAGCGCGCCCTACTACAGCCTGCGCGTAGAGAACGACGGTGACCTCGCCACACTGCTCTTCTTTCTCGTGGTTGCGGTGGTCAGCGGTAAGTTGGCGGCGCGTATGCAGCAGGAGGCGGCGGAGAACCGGGCCATGGTCAAGCGGCTGACCAACATCAACGAACTGTCACGGCTGCTCGCCGCCGCGCCGGACAGCGAAACCATCGTCCAGCATTTGAGCCGCCACATCGCCACCACCTTCGACACCCCGGCATGGGTGGTCCTCAGCGCCCCCACCACCAGCCACTACGGCCATGATGGTAAGCACCCACTCCCACCGCTGCCGCAGGCGACGCAGCAGCGCCTGATGCAGCAGCAGAGCGACGGTCCACTGGAGGAGGGCTACCAGTTGGCCCTCAACGACAGCCACGGCGTCAGTGGCCGTATCTACCTCAAAGGCAAGGGGCCCGATCCGGCTCGGCATGAACTGCTGCGCATCCTCGGCGACCTGGCCGCGGTCACCCTGGAGCGGACACAGCTAGTGGGCGACCTGGAGCAGGCGCGCCTGAACAGTGAGAATGAGCAGCTCCGCTCCGCACTGCTCTCTTCACTCTCCCACGACCTGCGCACCCCCCTCTCCAGCATCATCGGCGCCAGCTCCAGCCTGATCGAATACAGTGACACCCTCCCGCGCAGCGCCTGTAAAGAGCTCCTGCAGACCGTGCTCAGCGAAGCCGAGCGGCTCAACCGCTACATCCAGAACCTGCTCGACATGACCCGCCTCGGCGGCGGCACGCTCAAGCCCAAACGCGACTGGAGCGACATCGGCGATATCATAGCCGCCGCCTGTGAGCGGCTAAGACGAGAGCTGGTACCCTACAATCTGGTATTACAGCTACCCGAAACACCGCCCCTGCTGCACGTCCAGGCGGTGCTGATCGAACAGGCCCTGGTCAATGTTCTGGATAACGCCACCCGCTTTAGCCAGCCCGGCGACACACTCACCATCCAGGTGGAGGCGTCCGCCGAACAGACACTCATCAACGTCTGCGACGAGGGTCCGGGTATCCCCACGGCGGAGCGTGAACGGGTGTTCGATATGTTCTACAGCGTCAGCCGCGGGGACCGCCACAGTCAGGGCACCGGCCTGGGGCTGGCCATCTGCCGCGGCCTGCTCAACGCCCACGGCGGTGAGGCCAGCGCCCACCCCGGCCTCAACGGCAAAGGCACCTGCATCAGACTTTCCCTGCCCCTCGCACAACCGGAGCCAGAGAGATGACTCAAACACTATCCGGCACCATCCTATTGGTGGAAGACGACCCGCACATCCGTAAATTTCTGCACATCAGCCTCGAGGCCCAGGGCTTCACCGTGCTGGAGACACAGAGCGCAGAGCAGGGCTTGGCGCTTTGCGCCGAACAGCAGCTGCGGCTGGTGATCCTGGATCTGGGCTTGCCCGACCTGGACGGACAGACCTTCATCCAGCGGCTGCGTGAATGGTCAACCCTCCCGCTGCTGGTGCTCTCTGTCCGCGCCGACGAGGCGGAGAAGGTCAAAGCCCTCGACGCCGGCGCCAACGACTACGTCACCAAACCCTTCGGTATCTCCGAGTTGATGGCGCGTGTGCGCGTCCTGCTGCGCAACGGTGAGGTGGCGGCGGAGAGCACCCAGGCGGTGTTCGAGCACAGCGGGTTACGGGTGGACCTGACCACGCGCACCGTAACGGTCAAGGGGAAATTGATACAACTCTCGCGCAAGGAGTACGAACTGCTCAAACTGTTTGTCACCAAACCCGGTCGCGTACTGACCCACCAGCAGATCATCCGCGAGATCTGGGGCCCCAACCGCGAGGGAGAGACCCACCACCTGCGCGTCCTGGTCGGCCACCTGCGACAAAAGCTGGGCGACCAGCCGGCACGGCCCAAATACATCCTCACCGAACAGGGCGTCGGCTACCGGCTGCTGAGCAAAAGTTGATTCATATTGCCACAGAGGACACAGAGAGCACGGAGACCGTCATGCCGGACCTGCTCCGGCATCCATGCCAGGGTTGTCTTCGCCGCGTGTTTCGGGATGGATTCCGGGTCAAGCCCGGAATGACGGTCTGTTGTGGGGATGGGCAAGCATGGGTGTCTGAGAAGATAGGATGCGCTGAACCTGCGAAGCACATCCTATCCGGTCAAAGTTGGACCAGACGTTGATATCCATGATGCGCTTGAGATCGTCGAGCGAGGTGTCGTGCATCGGCTTGATCTCACCGAGGATGTCGGCGTTGAGGATCACCAGGTCGAGCCTTTTCACACCGGCGAAGAGTTTATCCAGCGCAGGAGCCACGCTGCCGAAATCGGCCAGGTCGCACTCCACATCGTGCACCCCGTCCAGGTCGCAGCCGCGACGACTGCAACCGTAGACCTGCCAGCTATTCCCCAGCCCGTACTCGGAAAAACCGCGGCCCAGGCCGCTGCTGTTGCCTGTAACAAACAGTGATTTACTCATTAACTACATCCCGTTACTGATTCATCGTGCTGCATAGGGTAGTGAAAACCGCGCTACCGGTGCGAGTCGTGCAGGCGACTCTTTCTGTAAGTGTCAGGTTGTTATCCTGTCAGCAGTGTCTAGCTTTGTAGGGGAGACATTCACCAAGAGACCACTCGATGCAACTGCTCAACGACTATATCGCCAGTTTCAGCTGGGAGAGTATTATCGATACCAGCCTGCGTATCTTCATTATATTGCTCGTCCTGTGGGGCATCTCCGCCCTCCTTCGCTCCGCCCTAAAGAGCCTCGAGGCCCGGCTAGTTGCCAAAAGCAACGAAGACGAGCCACTCAGCGAGGCACAAAAGCGGGCCGAAACGCTGGTGCGACTGCTGCGGCAAGGGGTGGTTATCATGCTCTGGGTGGTAGGCCTGTTGATCATCCTGCGCGAATTTGGCGTAGACATCACACCCATCCTCGCCAGCGCCGGCATCCTCGGTCTGGCCGTCGGTTTCGGTGCGCAGAACCTGGTGCGCGATGTCATCTCCGGCTTTTTCCTTATTCTGGAGAATCAGGTGCGTGTCGGGGATGTAGCCATCGTCAACGGCACCGGTGGGCTGGTGGAGGAGGTGAACTTTCGTACCATCGTGCTGCGCGACCTCTCCGGTGTCGTCCATGTTTTTCCCAACGGTACCATCACCACCCTGGCCAACATGACCAACGAATGGTCCGCCTATGTTTTCGAAATTGGCGTGGCCTACAAGGAGGATGTTGACCGGGTGATGGCGCTGATGAAAGCGGTGGGTGCCGAACTGCGCGAGGATGAGAAGTTCGGTCCGCTAATGATGGAAGACATCGAGGTCTTCGGCGTCGACGCCTTTGCCGACTCGGCAGTGAAGATCAAGGGGCGCCTGACCACCAGACCCATCAAGCAGTGGGAGGTGGGACGTGAATTCCGCCGCCGACTCAAGTACGCCTTCGACCGCGAAGGGATCGAAATCCCCTTCCCGCACCGCTCCATCTACTTCGGCGAGGCGAGCAAGCCGTTCGCCGCGCAGCTTATCAACGAAACGGATGAGGCGAGTTCAGAGTAGCTGGCAAGCACGCTACGCTTTGCCCATCCTACCGTTTGATAGCTCTTTGCCACAGCGGGCACAAAGGATATATCGCAAACCCTATAGGCCGGGCAGCCATGCCCGTCTTCATTTATACCTTTGTGAATGGATTATATGACCGACCGGCTATAGGCCGGGGTAACCCTCCAGGCGGTCGATTACAAAAAACGCCTCTGTGTTCCCTGTGCCCTCTGTCGCAGATCAATCACTCAGTACAGACTCGATCACCCCCACTACCTCGTCAGAGTCCCACTCCAACGCACCGAAGTAGCCGTAGCGCATACGCCCTTCGGCATCGATGAGGAAGGAGGTGGGGAAGGCGCGGATCTTCCACGGGTCGGTGACCGAGCCCTCCGGGTCGAGCAGCACCGGGAAGGCCGCCGGTACCTCTTCGAGGAAGCGGCGCACCTCCGCCTCCTCCTGCCCCACCTCGACGCTCACCACGCGAAACGGCTTGCCGTCCAGCCGCTTGTCCAGCCGACCCAGCGAGGGGATCTCCTCCACGCAGGGCGGACACCAGGTGGCCCAGAAGTTGAGCAGCACCACCTCGCCGCGCAGCGATTCGAGGGACCACTGTTTGCCGTCGGTATCCCGCAGCGACAACGCCGGAGCCATGGGGGCACCGTCGATGGGCTGAAGCCCGTCGACAACCCTTGCCGCCGCCGACTCACCCTGCGCAGGCAACTCCGCCACGACCTGGCGGCGCTCACCGTTATAGGGCTGTAGCAGACGCAGGGCGGTCGCCACCATCGCCGGGATCCGCTTGCGCGCCTCCCGCTCGTAGGCATTGGCGTCGTCACGCACCTGGTAGCCATCGCTGGTGTCGGGCAGCGGCTGGTAGTAGACATCACTACCGCCACGGCGCAGCTCGGCGACCAGCTCCTCCAGGTACCAGCGCTTGGCGGAGTTCATCGGCTGGAAGATATAGAGCGGCAGGTTGGTGGCGCCGGCGATGGGGGCGAAACGCGCCGCCTC
>JBNJGC010000078.1:0-11559 GCA_051747405.1 Pseudomonadota bacterium | reverse complement strand
AGTTCAGCCCACCACTTGTCATACAATCGACCGCCGTGGGAAAGCGGATCATCCTGCGGAACATTCGCGTCCCAGGCCGGACGCTGCGAACCGGCATAACCGGCTAGGGAAAAACACAGCGAAAAGATCGCCAGTAGCCATAAAAAAGTTCGCATCGCCTATCCCCTTTCGCCCCAGTCTAAGTGGAATAAGCATAGTCGATCATTGCTAGATTGCGAGACCTAGCACCACTCTGGCCACGAACCTTAACGCTGCTGTAGATAACCGTCGCACGGTATGAGTTCAGCATGAGAAAATCTTAACCATGTCTGCTTGTGACTCTCTCTTCCAACTTATATGATTATTACAACGCGATCACTGCTGAACAGCGTTACCCGTTCCACTGGAGAACAACCCACGTACCCCGAGAGAACGACCGACAGCGACCAAGACCTGAGCAACCATCAGAAGTGGGGCACCGCTTGCGATGACCTCTGCCCCCGTTTTCCGATGTTTATACCAACCTGAACGCCCATGCCCCTGCGCCACCTGTTAATCCTACTGCTACTCCCATTTTTTATCGCCTGCAGCGACCCCAACGAACGCAATGAGAAGGGGCAGACACCGCTCATCCTCGCCGCCGAAGCCGGTGATCTGGCCGAGGTGGAGGCGCTTATCGAACGCGGCGCCGCGATCAACGCCCGCGATCACTGCCTCTTCACCCCGCTGCTCAAGGCCGCCGAACACGGCCACTATGCGATCGCCAAACGGCTGCTGGAGTTGGGCGCCGATCCGGACGATACCGATCAGGGTCTCTACAGCGCCGTGATGTTCGCCGCCGGCAACGACCACCCTAAACTCATTCAGCTACTCATCGACCACGGCGCCCGGATCGACCTACAGGACTCTAGCATGGGCTGGACCGCGCTCATCTGGGCCGCCCGCGAGGGGCACGCCGAGTGCGTGGCCCGGCTGATGGAGAACGGCGCCGACGCGAACATCCGCGACAGCAGCGGCAACACGGCCCTGACCTGGGCGGTGAAAAAGGGCCGGCTGCCGGTGGTCGACACCCTGCTGGAGGGCGGCGTGCCCGCCAACCAGACCGATGGCGACGGCAATACCGCGCTCACCATCGCCGCCCGTGAAGGGCGGACGGCCATCCTGGAGCGGCTCATCGCCGCCGCCGGCAGACAGAAGGCGCCGTAATGGCCCCCCTCGGGCCGCAACGATCTCGGGTATACTTCCGCCGATGAGCGATTCGGTTGCAGAGAAGATGAACAGCCAGAAGCCCCTGTACCTCCGCGTCCTGGGTGGCTTCGAAGTGGAGCGTGACGGTGAGGCACTACGCTTCTCCTACGATAAAATGCGCGCGCTGTTTACCTATCTGGTGTTCGAGCAGCACAGCTCGCACCGACGCGAATATCTGGCGCAGTTGCTGTGGCCCGATCATCCACAGGACGTCGGTCGGGCGAACCTGCGCACCGCCCTCTCCCGCCTCAACAGTCTGCTAGGCCAGGGCGACACCCCACTCTGCCTCACCCAGGTGAACCGGCTCAGGTTCAATCCGGCGCTCCCCCTGCAGTCGGATGCACACCAGCTCCTGGAGACCCCGACTGAGGTCACCGACAGTGCAAGGGCCAACAGGACCGAGCAGGCACTGCGCCTCTACACCGGACCGTTCCTGGCCGGGCTCGAACTACCCGGATGCGAGGAGTTCAACGGCTGGGTACTGGACTGGCGCGCCCGCCTGCGCAACCACGCACTGCTGTTGGCCCGAACCGCCCTCTCGTTCCATCGGCAAAGGGGGCGCTCCGAAGCGGCGCTGCCGTTCGCCGAACGGTGGGTGGCCATCGACCCGCTGGACGAGACGGGTCAGCGTGAGTTGATGCGCCTGCTGGCGGACCTTGGGCAGAGCAGTGCCATCAAGGAGCGTTTCGAACTGCTGCGACGGCATCTGCAAGACCACAGCGGACTTGAACCGGAGGCGGAGACAGTCAAGCTGGTGCAAGAGCTCTGCGGCAGCGCGCCATCGGGGGATGAGGGCAGTGAGTTTCGCTACCTGAGTGCACTGTATGCCCACTACAGCGTGGCGGAGAGCGCCGATCTGGAGTACCAGGCCGCGCTGCTGGAGACCCTCGGGGAGGAGTTGGCAAGCCTGGCCGGCGAACGTGGCGGCCACATCGTACGCACCCACGCCGGTGGCTTGCTGGCCTACTTCGGCAGCCCGCTCGTTCGGGAGGACGACGCCCGCCAGGCGGTATCCACCGCACTGGCGATGGCCCACCACGCCCGCAGCAGCGAAGCGGTGGTGACGATCGGCGTACACTCCGCCCTGACCCTTGCCGACCCCTGGTCCCCCGACCGAGGAGACAGGGTTACCAGTACCGCCATGCGCCTGGCCGCGCTCGCCAGGGATAATCAGCCGCTGGTCAGCGACGGTACCGCGGCGCTACTGCAAGACGGTTTCGAGCTGGAGGCCGAGGGAGAGGGGCGCTACCGGGTCACGGCAGAGCGTGAACGGAGCAGCATCACTGCCGTAGCGTCACAGGCTGCCCCCTTTATCGGTCGCGACAGTGAGCTCTCGGCTCTGCACTCGGCCTGGCGTGAGGTGCAGGCGGGGAGCGCTCGTGTGCTGCTGGTGCGAGGCGAACCGGGCGCCGGCAAGTCGCGTCTGCTGGAGGCGTTCAACGCCTCGCTGGACGGACGTCCGACGCGCTTTTCACTGCGCTGCCTGAGCCGGGATGAAGGGCGCCCCTACCACCCCCTGACCGATCTGTTACAACGCCTGAGCGGCCTGGATGCCGACGACACACCGCCGGTGTGCAGAGAGAAGCTGCGTCCGCTCTGTGCCGGACACACCCGGGCAGGCGCCCGGCGCCTCGCCCTCTTTGCCCGCCTGCTGTGTGATCAGGAGAGCGAGGAGACACTGGTTCCTGCGGGCTTGGGACAGCAGCTGCTGCGTGCGGTATCGACCCTGGTGCGTCATACAGCGCGCCAGGGCCCCATGGTGATCGCGATCGAGGACCTCCACTGGGCCGATCCCTCCACCCTGGCGTTGCTACACGGCTTTATCAGCCGCCACCCGCGCCTCTTGCTGCTGCTGACGGCAAGGCCGGAGTTCGACACGAACCAGCTCGCGCCACTGGACGGCTGCATCACATTACCGCGGCTGGCGGACGCGCCGGCCAGAGCGCTGGTACAGGCGCTGACCGACCATGCCCTGCCTGCACCGCTGCTCGACTCCATCGTCACACGCGCCGAAGGGGTCCCTCTGTTCATCGAAGAGCTGGCCCGCTCCGTGCGCGACACACCTGAAGCGAAGACGGGGCTGACGTTGCGTCTCGGCGGCCTGCTGCTGGCGCGGCTGGATCGGCTCGGTCCGGCCAAGCGCTTGGCCCAGTGCGCCGCGGTGCTCGGGCGCGAGTTTCACCTCACCCAGCTGCGGGGCCTCTACGCCAATAGCGAAACGATGGATGCCCCGCTGCAACAGCTGCTCGATGAGAAGGTTCTGGTGCGCATGGCCGATAGCGAACAGCTACGCTTCCACCATGCCCTCTATCAGGACGCCGCCTACAGCACGCTGATCGGCACCGAACGCGAAGCGCTGCACTTTCGGGCGGCCAAACTGCTGACAACGACCGGCGACACTCTGAGCTCACAACAGCCGGAACGCATCGCCTGGCACTATGCCCGGGCACGGGCACCGGTGGATGCCGCCGGTTGGTGGCTCAAGGCGGGCCGACGCGCCCTCTACCAGGGGGCGCTGGTGGAGGCGGAGACCCACCTTCGCCACGGCCTCGAACAGGTCTCACAGCTCCCCCCTGCGCTCCACCCGGCAGCGCTGGAGCGTGAGCTGCAGGTACTACGCGGCACCGTACTGTTTATGTTGGAGGGGTATGGCTCCCCGGCGGCCGCAGCCTGTTTCGACCGGGCCCACCAGCTGCTGGAGACAAAGACATCACAGGAGAAGGTCTTCGCAGTGCGCTGGGGGGAGTGGCTCGGCTCCAGCACCCGTGGAGGGCATATTGCCGGACGCAACAAGGCGCGACAGCTGGTCACCCTGGCCCAACGTAGCGGACATGCGGGGCTACAAGCACTGGCCTGGTGGGCACTGGGCAACAACCAGCTCTGGCTGGGTGAGCAGGGCCAGGCAGCCGACTCCCTGCAGAAGGCCAGCGCGTTCTACCAACAACCCGGCGGCAACCAGCCGCCCATCGATACCATCGACGATGCCGGCGTCATGGCCCAGGCGTTTCTCGCCTGGAACGGCTGGCTGCGCGGCGACGAGGCGCTCTCCCATCGTGCGCTCCAGGCCACTCTTGAGCAGGCGGGTAACCGCCCTGGACCACTCGGCTATGCACTGGCCTTCGCCGCCTTCCTCGAACGCATGAAAGGGGATGCCGCCGCTGCACTACCGCTGGCCGAACGGCTGCTACAGCACGGGCGTGACTACCACTTCGCGCTGTGGGAGGCGAGCGGACAGGCGATCCGCGGCTGGGCCATGGCCGTGGGTGAAGGCCGGGCAGAGGGGATCGGCGAGATTGAGGCCGCCATCGACCTGGTGGCCCAAGTCATGCCGAGCATCGCCATGACCTACCACAGCATGCTGGCCGAAGCCTGCGGTGTGCGTGACAAGCCGAGCGCCCAGCTTGAAGTGATCGACCGTGCCCTGAGTATCAGCGAGCGCTATCAGGACAACTTCCTGCTGGCCGAACTTCACCGCTTCCGGGGCGACGCCCTGAAAAGACGCGGCGAATCCGTCGCAGCGCGCGAGGCCTACCGGCAGGCACTCACAACCGCCGAGCGCCAGGGCGCACTGCCGTTCCTGCACCGGGCACGTGCGGCGCTGGAGGGCTAACCGGCAGCGGGCGTAACCACCTGCCACCAGTGCGCTTGACCCGCCCCTCAGCGCCGCCACCTTGGACATTCGGGCATGGATTAAAAGATAATGCCCCGTCTTGGTTTTCGCTGAGGTCCTTCACAGCATGAGAAAGAAGCCCACCCATACCGCACGGGTCATTGCCGTCACTTCAGGCAAGGGAGGGGTCGGTAAAACCAACGTCGCGGTAAACCTCGCCATCGCACTGGCCGAGAGGGCGCAGCGTGTGATCCTCTGGGACATGGACCTGGGGCTCGCCAATGTCGACATCATTCTCAACCTCCGTGTAAACGCCAACCTGGCCGATGTCATAGAGGGGAACAAGAGTGTCGAGGAGATCATGCTCAGCACCTCCCACGGCGTTCAGGTTGTCCCCGGCGCCCTGGGTGATGAGCAGCTGGCCGACCTGAACCAGGAGCAGCGCGTCCTGTTCATCGAGGCCATTGAAAGACTGACTTTCGAGGCCGACTACATCATTGTCGACACCGGGGCTGGGATCTCCCAAGAGATCATGGGCTTTATCACCGCCGTCGATGATGTGCTCGTCGTCACCACCCCCGAACCGACCGCCATGCTCGACGCCTATGCTGCCATCAAGCGCGTCTACCAGACCACCCCCGACACCCATGTACACTTGCTGGTGAATATGGCCCGCAGCGAGCGTGAGGCCCGCGATACCCTCTCACGCATGCGCGCCATCGCCCACGATTTTCTCGGCTCCATGCTCGTGGCCGACGGCTACATCCTGTATGACAACGTCGTGGGCGATGCCGTCCGCCACCGCGCCCCGTTCATCAGCGCCTACCCCGGCAGCCCCCCGGCCAATGCCGTGCGCAAGGTGGCCGATGCGGTGTTACGCAACCAGCCCCCGCACCCCTACAATCTGGGTATCGACAAATCACCCAAGGGCTTTCTCAAGCGCCTAAAACACTGGTTAGGCTGACTCACCCAAAACTTTTCGCTACAGTGTCGCCATCCACTATCATGAGCGAGGAGCAGACGATGGCACGGGAAATCATTCAGACCGACAATGCGCCGCAGGCGATCGGTACCTACTCCCAGGCAGTCAAGGTGGGCACGACGGTCTACCTCTCGGGCCAGATCCCTCTGGTGCCGGATAGCATGGGGCTGGTGGCCGGCGACATGGAGGCGCAGATCCGCCGCGTCTTTGACAACCTCACCGCTGTCGCCGAGGCCGCCGGCGGTTCGCTGGCGGATATCGTCAAACTCAATATCTTTCTCACCGATCTGGCCCACTTCCCGCTGGTCAATGAGGTGATGGCCGACTACTTCGAGGAGCCCTATCCGGCCCGCGCCGCCATCGGGGTCGCCTCACTGCCCAAGGGGGCCGGGGTGGAGATGGACGGCATCCTCGAGCTGGCCGGCTGAGACCTCCCCACCCATGGAACGGGACTGGCGCCAGCCATTCACCCTGATTGCCGCCGCGGTGTTGTTGCTGGCGGCGCTGGAGTATGCCAGCCCCGGCCTGCTGCGCCACCTGGAGTACGGCTTTAACGACCTGCTGCTGCGCACCCAGGCCTCCCAGCGCCAGCCCGACGGCGATGTGGTACTGCTCGATATCGACGAGCCGACCCTGGCGCGCATGGCTCCGGAGCACGGGCGCTACCCATGGGCCCGCTCGGTCCACGCCGAGGTGGCGGAGTGGATCGCACGGCAGGAGCCGAAAGCGATCGTCTTCGACATCATCTTTAGCGACCCCGACCCGATGCGCCCCGATGACGACGCCTATCTGGCGGAGGTGGCCGGCGCCCACGACAACCTCTATTTGCCACTGGTCAAGCTGCAGACTGAGCAGAGCGGCGTCGGGGTACCGCTGGCGGAGTACGGTCGCAGCCTCGGCTTCAACCCGAGCAAACAGGCCAAAACCGATGCCCGCGCCGCGCTGCTGCTCCCCTACATGGCGCTGGAGCTGGATGGGCGACTCGGTGTGATCAACTTCGAGGAACAGAGCGATGGCGTGGGCCGCCACTACCCGCTCTATCTGGAGGTTGACGGCTGGCGTCTGCCCTCACTGCCGGCAAAGGTGGCCCGAGGTCTGGGCCATGAGCCACCCGCGCAAGGGCGTATCCGCCTCAACTGGCAGGGGCCGGTCAACAGCTATCCGCGGGTCGCCTACGCCGACATCTATGAGGAGCTCTCCCGCCGCCAGAGCCGGCGCCCTGCGGATGAGTTCCGCGACAAGATCGTCATCATCGGCTCCACCGCCACCGGCCAGCACGACCTGCGCACCACACCCGTGGGCAGCCTGCAACCGGCGCTGGAGATCGTCGCCACGGCACTGGACAACCTTCGCCGCGGCGATTATCTGCACGATGCGCCGGCCTGGCTGGCACCGCTACTTACCCTGCTGCTGATCCTGCCGCAGTGGCTCGCCTTCCGCGCTGGGGTGGGGGCGCTGCGCATCGCAGCGGCACTGCTGCTAACGACCCCGCTACTGTTTGCCGCTGCCTACGCCGCCCTCGGCCTTGGCTGGTGGCTGCCGCTGCTCAGCCCTGTGCTGTTCGCCTGGGGGTACTACGCCCTGGCGGCACTCTACGCCTACCGCCAGGCACAACATGAGCGCCAACGCTCGGTGCAGATCTTCAGCCGCTTCCTCGACCCGCGGGTGGTGGAGGAGCTGGTCAGCCACGGCGATTCACTGCTCAGCATCAAGCCGGAGAGTCGCCAGATCACCGTACTCTTCTCCGACATCCGGGGCTTTACCACCCTCTCGGAGCGGCATACCGCCGAGCAGATCGTTGAGTTGCTCAACGACTACTTCAGCCGTCAGGTCAAGGTCATCTTCCGCCACCAGGGCACCATGGACAAATTCATCGGCGATGCCATCATGGCCTTCTGGGGCGCGCCGGTGAGCGACGAAGCCCAGGCGCGCCACGCGGTGGAGGCGGCGCTGGATATGACCGACGCGCTCGAGCAGTTCAAGCGCGACCTCGGCGCTGCCGACGAGAACTTCGATGTTGGCATCGGCATCCACACCGGCCCGGGCGTGGTGGGGTTCATCGGCTCGGACAACCGCCTCGACTACACCGCCATCGGCGACACGGTCAACCTCGCCAGCCGCATCGAGGGGCAGACCAAAGGGGTGGCGCGCATCCTCGTCTCCGCTGAGACGCGCCAACAGTGCGGCGAAGCATTTGACTTTATCGACCACGGTTTTTATAAGGTAAAGGGCCGCACGCAGGAGGTGCGGCTATTCGAACCGAGGAGACACCAACCATGATCCGCCGCACCCTCTCTGTGCTGCTCTGCGCCCTTGCCGTGAGCCTGCCGGTCCTGGCAGAGCAACAGCGCGAGGCCACCGTTCTGCGCGACACCACGCTGCGTGCCGAGCCCTTCAGCGACGCCGCCGAGGTGACAACCCTCAAGGCGCGGAGCAAGCTCACCGTCCTGCAACGCAAAGGGGGTTGGTATCAGATACGCGATGGGCGCCAGCACAGTGGCTGGCTGCGCATGAGTCGCATCCGTTTTGGTGAGGCCGGCGCCTCCAGCGACAACGGCAGCAGCGGCGTGGGCCAGACCATGCGCTTTCTCACCACCGGACGCTCCGGCGCCAGTGGCACCACCGTTGCCACCGGCATTCGTGGCCTGGATGCCGCGGACGTGGCCAACGCTGCGCCCGATCACCAGGCGGTGGAGCGGCTGAATCGCTACCGCGTCGACCCCAGTGAGGCGAAGCTCGCTGCACAGCGAGCCGGTCTGCACAGTCGTAAGGTCAGCTACCTCAAGGAGCCTCAGTGATGTCATACCAACTGCGCACATTCGGCGCCGCCCTGCTGATCGCTACGCTTGTGCTCACCCTCAGCGCCTGCGTCAAGGAGATGGATCTGAGCAAGATCGACCTGGGCAAGGCGATGAACACCGCCCAGCAGGCCTTCGGTGAGGTGGACCACGAACAAGAGACCCTCATCGGCGAAGAGGCGGTCTCGGTACTGCTCGGCGCCGTCCCTCTGGTGGATAACGACCCGCTCCAGCGCTACGTCAACCGCGTCGGTCACTGGGTGGCGCTGCACACCGAACGCAAGGATCTCGACTGGAAATTCGGTGTCCTCGACAGCCCCGACATCAACGCCTTCGCCGCCCCCGGCGGCTACATTCTGGTCACCAAGGGGTTGCTGCTGAAGATGGACAGCGAGGCGGAGCTGGCCGGCGCCCTGGCCCACGAGACGGTCCATGTGGTGCGCAAACACCACCTCAATGCCGTACAGAAGGGCGCCCAGCTCGACCTGGCGGTACAGCTCGGCAGCGCCGGCGTGGACGACAAGCACGACCAGACCATGGAGAAGCTCTCCAACGGCTTCAAAGAGCTCTACGCCCGCGGCCTGGACAAGGACGATGAGTTCGAAGCGGACCGCATGGGCGTGGTCATCGCCACCCGCGCCGGCTACGACCCTTACGGCCTGCCCGCGGTGCTGCAGACCCTGGCCGGGATGAGCCCCGATGACGCCTCCCTCTCTTTCCTGTTCAAAACCCATCCCCCACCGGCCAAGCGCCTGAGCCTGCTTGAGCGACTGTTCGACAAGCTCGACCCCTACGCCCGCCAGCCGCAGCTCCAGGAGCGCTTCCGTCAGCAGATCGCACCGCTGCGGGATGCCTCCTAAGTCCTCGCCGCGCAGCCAGGCGCAGATGCCCCCCGGCAACAAAGTGCAGCCGGGCGCCGCCGTGCCCGCTGCGCAGCGCGTGATGGTCAGCCAACTCAGAGGGGTTGGACCACGCCTGGCCGAACGGCTGGAGAATCTGGAGATCCGCACCGTGCAGGATCTGCTCTTCCACCTGCCGCTGCGCTACCAGGACCGCACCCGCATCCACCCCATCGGCTCGCTGCGCCCCGGCGACGAGGTACAGGTGGAGGGCGAGGTGCAGCTTAGCGAGATCAAGTTCGGTCGCCGCCGCATGCTGCTGACCCGTATCAGCGACGGCAGCGGCAGTCTCACCCTGCGCTTTTTCCACTTCAGCAACGCGCAGAAGGAGAACCTGGCCCAGGGCGTGCGTCTGCGTTGCTTCGGCGAGGTGCGCCGCGGCAGCGCCACCCTGGAGATGGTCCACCCGGAGTTTCGCCGCCTCAGCGATACCGACATGCAACAGGTGGACGAACACCTCACCCCCATCTATCCGGCCACCGAGGGGCTGCAGCAGACCAGCCTGCGCAAGCTGGTAGAGCAGGCGATTACACTGCTGCGAGAGCAGCAGGTGAGCCTCACCGAGTGGCTGCCGCCGTCGCTGCTGCCGCCCGGCATGCCCACCCTGGCCGATGCGCTGCTGATGCTACACCACCCGCCGCCGGATATCGCGCTGGCGACCCTGGCCGAGGGGGAGCATCCGGCGCAGCAGCGTCTCGCCTTCGAGGAGCTGCTGGCCCACCAGCTGAGCCTGCGCCTGCTGCGCCAGACCATGGTACGCCACCCGGCACCGCCGCTGCGCGGCGACGGCTCGCTGCGGAAGCGCTTCAACGCCGCCCTGCCCTTCGCTCTTACCGCTGCGCAGCGGCGAGTCTGTGACGAGATCCGTCACGACCTGGAGCAGGCCACGCCGATGCAACGGCTGGTGCAGGGCGACGTCGGCTCGGGCAAGACCGTGGTGGCGGCGCTGGCGGCGCTGCAGGCGGTCGAGAGCGGGCATCAAGCGGCGGTGATGGCCCCCACCGAACTGCTGGCAGAGCAGCACTACCGCAACATGTGCCAGTGGCTGGAGCCGCTGGGCCTTGAGGTGGCCTGGATCACCGGCAGACTCAAGGCGAAGCAGCGTCGGGAGATGCTGGCAGCGGTGGAGTCGGGCAGCGCGGCGGTAGTGGTCGGCACCCACGCCCTGTTCCAGGCCGAGGTCAGCTTCGCCGGGCTGGGGCTGGTCATCGTCGATGAACAGCACCGCTTCGGTGTCCACCAGCGGCTGGCGCTGCGTGAGAAGGGGGTCCAGCAGGGCAGCCACCCGCACCAGCTGATCATGACCGCCACCCCCATTCCCCGTACCCTGGCGATGACCGCCTACGCCGACCTGGATCTCTCCATCATCGACGAGCTACCGCCGGGGCGCACCCCGGTGGCGACGGTGGCGCTGAGCGACGAGCGGCGCGAGGATGTGATCCGGCGCGTCGCCGCCGCCTGCGCCGAGGGACGCCAGGCCTATTGGGTCTGCACCCTGATCGAGGAGTCCGAGTCACTCCAGTGTCAGGCGGCCGAAGAGACCGCCGAGCAGCTGCAGCAGCTGCTTCCGCAACTGCGCATCGGCCTGGTGCACGGGCGGATGAAGGCGGCGGAGAAAGAGGCGGTAATGGGCGCCTTCAAGGCGGCGGAGCTGGAGCTGCTGGTCGCCACCACGGTGATCGAGGTGGGGGTGGATGTGCCCAACGCCAGTTTGATGATTATCGAAAACGCCGAGCGGCTCGGACTGGCGCAGCTGCACCAGCTGCGTGGCCGGGTTGGGCGCGGCAGCAACAAAAGCAGTTGCGTACTGATGTATCATCCCCCTCTGTCGCAGCTGGCGCGGGAGCGGCTGGCGGTGATGCGCGAGACCAACGACGGCTTCGCCATCGCGCGTAAGGATCTGGAGATCCGCGGCCCCGGCGAGGTGCTGGGCACACGCCAGACCGGCATGCTGCAGCTGAAGATTGCCGACCTGCAGCGTGACCAGGCACTGCTCCCCCAAGTCGGCAGCAGCGCCGAGCGTCTGCTGGCACACTACCCGGA
>JBNJGC010000077.1:0-11750 GCA_051747405.1 Pseudomonadota bacterium | reverse complement strand
GTCTCGACCTGGTCGCAGGGGCGCCACAGGCTCATGTTGGGGATCATGCGCAGGGTCGGGATCTGCTCGACCGGCTGGTGGGTCGGGCCGTCCTCACCCAGACCGATGGAGTCGTGGGTGTAGACGAAGATGGAGCGCTGCTTCATCAGCGCCGCCATGCGCAGGGCGTTGCGCGCGTACTCGGAGAACATCAGGAAGGTGCCGCCGAACGGAATGAAGCCGCCGTGCAGGGCGACGCCGTTCATGATGGCGGACATGCCGAACTCACGTACACCGTAGGAGATGTAGTTGCCGTCGGCGACGGTGTTGGTGATCGCCTTGGCTTCCGGCCACAGGGTGTTGTTGGACGGAGAGAGGTCGGCGGAACCGCCGAGGAACTCGGGCAGTACCTGGGCAAACTTAGCGATGGTGTTACCGGAGGCCTTACGGGAGGCGACCTTCTCGGCCTTCTCGTTAGCTTCCTTGATCCACGCCTCGGCGGCCTTGGTGAAGTCGGCGGAGAGCTCACCCTTCATGCGGCGCTCGAATTCGGCGGCCAGTTCCGGGTGATCCTTCTTGTAGGCATCGAATTTCTCGGACCAGCTCTTCTCGGCCTCGGCACCCTTGGCCTTGGCATCCCAACCCTCGTAGATCTCGGCGGGGATTTCGAACGGACCGTGGTTCCAGCCCAGGTTCTCGCGGGTGGCCTTGAGCTCGTCTTCGCCCAGCGGTGCGCCGTGGCAGTCGTGGCTGCCGCAGAGGTTCGGCGCGCCGTAACCGATCACGGTCTTGGTGCAGACCAGGGTCGGCTTGTCGTTGACCGACTTGGCTTCGTGGATCGCCTTGTCGATCGCCTCGGCGTCGTGGCCGTCGACGTCGCGAATGACGTGCCAGCCGTAGGCCTCGAAACGCTTCGGGGTGTCGTCGGTGAACCAGTTGTCGACGTGGCCGTCGATGGAGATACCGTTGTCGTCCCAGAAGGCGACCAGCTTGCCCAGGCCCCAGGTACCGGCCAGGGCACAGGCCTCGTGGGAGATACCCTCCATCATGCAGCCGTCGCCCATGAAGACATAGGTGTAGTGATCGACGATGTGGTGGTTGTCACGGTTGAACTGGGCCGCCATGGTGCGCTCGGCCAGTGCCATACCGACGGCATTGGTGATGCCCTGGCCCAGCGGACCGGTGGTGGTCTCAACGCCGGGGGCGTAGCCGTACTCCGGGTGACCGGGGGTCTTGGAGTGGAGCTGACGGAAGTTCTTCAGGTCGTCCATGCTCAGCTCGTAACCGGTCAGGTGGAGCAGGGAGTAGATCAGCATGGAGCCGTGGCCGTTGGAGAGAACGAAGCGGTCACGGTCGAACCACTCGGGGTTGGTCGGGTTGTGCTTCATGTGGCCGTTCCACAGCACCTCAGCGATGTCCGCCATGCCCATCGGGGCACCCGGATGACCGGAGTTCGCCTTCTGCACCGCATCCATGCTCAGGGCACGGATGGCGTTTGCTAAGTCTTTACGGCTTGGCATGTGATTCTCCTTCATATATTTAATATCAAAATCTTGGCTGGCGATTCTCAGCAAGCTGAATATCAGGGCAGCAATCGGTTCCACCCCCTATATCGTGGAGATTGCACCGACCCGCCCTGCCTACCTGAAACCTGTGCCCTCTTAAGCCCAAAACGGTAGTCTTGTTCTGTCTCGTCGCACCCTCACCGTCCTCTCCAGTCACGGTGGGCGCCTCGCCAGCGGCCTACAGGGCCCGACGTGTGGCGCCTGCCGGGCCCTCCACCCTGATGTTTTTACTTGAAAAAGGGGCGGCCCGGCGGCACGTAGAACAGATGATTTTCGCCCATATTAGCCAGCGGGGCAATAGCCCACCCCCCTGAAAAGTTGAATACGGACATAAAATCAAGCGCTTAGAGGAAAGTCGGGGTAAATCTTACTCAACCACAGGGTGGAGGCGGGGACGAGGTAGGGATGGATTGCGGCGGTTCACAGTCCCACCCCCGATGTGGTATGAAGAGCTTCAGGCGCGTGCATTAACACTGCGATACGCCAAATTGGTTTATACTGTTGGGTTAGGCGGGTCTGCGGCGACCCGGTGTCTCTTTGCAAGCATTCAGGAAGTTGACTTGAGCAGATGAAGAATTCACACCTATTTACCTCCGAGTCGGTCTCGGAGGGTCATCCGGACAAAATGGCCGACCAAATCTCAGACGCCATCCTTGACGCCATCCTCGAGAAGGATGCCAATGCCCGTGTCGCCTGCGAGACACTGGTGAAGACCGGTATGGTGGTACTGGCCGGCGAGGTTACCACCGACGCGGTACTCGACTACGAGCGATTGGTTCGCGAGGTGGTCAACGATATCGGCTACACCAGCTCCGAGGTCGGTTTCGACGGCGATACCTGCGCCGTACTTAACGCTCTGGGTAAACAGTCCCCGGACATTGCCATGGGTGTGGATCGCCAAGAGCTGGAGAACCAGGGTGCCGGCGATCAGGGGCTGATGTTCGGCTACGCCAGCAATGAGACCGATGTGTTGATGCCCGCCCCCATTACCTACGCCCACCGTCTGGTACAGCGCCAGGCGGAGGTGCGCAAGAACGGCGAGCTCAACTGGCTGCGCCCCGACGCCAAGAGCCAAGTGACCTTCCACTACGAGGATGGCAAGCCGACCGGCATCGACGCCGTGGTGCTCTCAACCCAGCACGAGCCGGGCATCGAACAGGCGCAGCTACGCGATGCGGTGATGGATATGATCATCAAACCGGTGCTGCCCGAGGAGTGGCTCCACGAGGGGACTAAGTTCCACATCAACCCCACCGGCCAGTTCATTATCGGCGGCCCGGTGGGCGACGCCGGCCTGACCGGGCGCAAGATCATCGTCGACACCTACGGCGGCATGGCCCGCCACGGCGGCGGCGCCTTCTCCGGCAAGGATCCCTCCAAGGTCGACCGCTCCGCCGCTTACGTCGGTCGTTATGTGGCGAAAAACATCGTCGCCGCCGGCCTTGCCGAGCGCTGCGAGATCCAGGTCTCCTACGCCATCGGCGTGGCCGAACCCACCTCCATCAACGTCGAGACCTT
Source organism: Pseudomonadota bacterium (assembly GCA_051747405.1). Taxonomy (GTDB): domain Bacteria; phylum Pseudomonadota; class Gammaproteobacteria; order Thiohalomonadales; family Thiohalomonadaceae; genus JAPHTQ01. Next base: position 8,688 of record JBNJGC010000077.1, on the reverse strand, counting down.
CGGCACCGGGAGTGTGACCGAGTCACGCATTACCGAGCTGGTGCGCCAACACTTCGATCTGCGCCCCTACGGCATTACCAGCATGCTCAACCTGCTGCGCCCCATCTACCGCGATACCGCCAGCTATGGCCATTTCGGTCGCGAAGAGCTGGATCTGCCGTGGGAGCGCACCGACAAGGCCGAGATGCTGCGCACGGAAGCGGGACTTTAAGGTTCAAATAAGACAGTTCACCGTAAAGGCGCAAAGTTCGCAAAGGGACCCACTGCTAATCCTGCAATGTGCAACCCTATCGGACGGTAAAACTCAATGCCTTGGCATGGCTCCAAAGTCAGCTTTTATCAGTAACCTTTGCGTCCTTCGCGTCTTTGCGGTGAAATAGATATCCAATCCACTCCCCGAGGAGCGCTGCAGCGGGTTCACCGTCAGGCTCGGGGAGGCGAGTTATACCGTTCCAACGGCGCTCCCAAACGACACTAGGAGAGAGACTGATGTCTGACTTCACAGACTACAAAGTCGCGGATATCTCCCTGGCCGATTGGGGCCGTAAGGAGATCGCGATAGCCGAGACCGAGATGCCGGGCCTGATGGCCCTGCGTGAGGAGTACGGTGACGCCAAACCGCTTCAGGGCGCGCGCATCGTCGGCTCGTTGCACATGACCATCCAGACCGCGGTGCTAATCGAGACCCTGGTGGAGCTCGGCGCCGAGGTCCGCTGGGTCTCCTGCAACATCTTCTCCACCCAGGACCACGCCGCCGCTGCCATCGCCGCCGAAGGCATTCCAGTCTACGCCTGGAAGGGCGAGACCGTCGAAGAGTATTGGTGGTGCACCGAGCAGGCCTTCACCTGGCCCGACGGCAAGGCGCCCAATATGATCCTCGACGACGGCGGCGATGCCACCCTGCTGCTGCACAAGGGTGTGGAGTTCGAGAAGGCCGGCGCCGTCCCCGAACCGCAGGCGGGCGACAACGAGGAGTGGGTGGCCGTGCTCGGTGTGCTCAAGCGCACCCTGGCCAAGAACCCCAGTTTCTGGACCGAGATGTCCGAGCACATTCGCGGCGTCACCGAAGAGACCACCACCGGCGTCCACCGCCTCTATCACATGGAGAAGAACGGCGAGTTGCTGTTCCCGGCGATGAACGTCAACGACTCGGTCACCAAGTCCAAGTTCGACAACCTCTACGGCTGCCGCGAATCGCTGCTCGACGGTATCAAGCGCGCCACCGATGTGATGATCGCCGGCAAGATCGCCGTGGTCCTCGGCTACGGCGACGTGGGCAAGGGCTGCGCCCAGGCCTTCCGTGGCATGGGCGCCACGGTATTGGTCACCGAGATCGACCCCATCTGTGCGCTGCAGGCGACCATGGAGGGCTACCGTGTGGTTACCATGGAGGAGGCGTGCAAACTCGGCGACATCTTCGTCACCACCACCGGCAATGTGAACGTCATCGACCACGACCACATGGTGGCGATGAAGGATCAGGCCATTGTCTGCAACATCGGCCACTTCGATTCGGAGATCAACATCGCCTCCCTGCGCCAGTATGAGTGGGAGAACATCAAACCGCAGGTGGATCATGTGATCTTCCCCGACGGCAAGCGCATCATCATCCTGGCTGAAGGGCGACTGGTGAACCTCGGCTGCGCCACCGGCCACCCCAGCTTCGTCATGTCCGCCTCCTTCACCAACCAGGTACTGGCCCAGATCGAGTTCTTCACCAAGGGCGAGGAGTACCGGAACAGTGTCTACGTACTGCCCAAACTCCTCGATGAAAAGGTCGCCCGTCTGCACCTGCAGAAGATCGGTGCCCTGCTCACCGAGCTGAGTCCCGAGCAGGCCGAATATATCGATGTACCGGTGGATGGTCCGTATAAACCGGACCATTACAGATATTAAACTTCACCGCAAAGACACAGAGGCGCAAAGACGAACTGATAATAGAGGTGGTCACTTTGCGCCTTTGCGTCTCTGCGGTTAATTCCTGAGGTTACATAACCATGGAATCACAGAGACAGCACCCCAAACAGTTCAGCTGCGAGTTCTTTCCGCCCAAGTCCGAGGAGGGTGGGGCCAAACTGCGCGCCGCGCGGGATGAGCTTGCCAAACTCGGTCCCAAATATGTCTCGGTCACCTTCGGTGCCGGCGGCAGCACTCAAGCCGGCACCGTAGAGACCGTACGCGAGATGCTCGCTGCCGGGCTCGATACCGCCCCCCACCTCTCCTGCATCGGCTCCAGTCGTGACGAGATCGCCAAACTTCTCAACGACTATATGGCGATGGGAGTAAAGCGAATCGTCGCCTTGCGCGGTGACATGCCGTCGGGCATGCGCGAGGCCGGTGAGTTTCAGTACGCCAATGAGCTGGTCGAGTTCATCCGCCAGCAGACCGGCGACCATTTCCATATCGAAGTGGCTGCCTACCCGGAATTCCACCCCCAGGCAGCCAGCGCCGAGGCGGATCTGGACAACTTCGCCAACAAGGTTGCCGCCGGTGCCGATGCCGCGATCACCCAATACTTCTATAACCTCGACGCCTACCTGCGCTTCATCGAGGAGTGCGAGAAGCGTAGCGTGACGATCCCCATCGTGCCGGGTATCATGCCCATTACCAACATCAAACAACTCGCCCGCTTCTCGGCGATGTGTGGCGCGGAGATCCCCCGCTGGCTCAGGCTTAGGCTGGAGGCCTATGGCGATGACCTGCGCTCACTCAGGGCGTTCGGCCTGGATGTCACCAGCGAGCTCTGCCGTCGTCTGCTCGAGGAGGGAGCCCCCGGTCTGCACTTCTATGCCATGAATCAGGCCGAGCCGACACGCATCATCTGGACCAACCTCGGCCTCAAGGGGAGTTAGCCACAGCCTATGCGCACGCCGCGGATCTTCCACCCGCAGCCCCTTGCGAGCAATACCACGGTCGAGCTTAACGATAACGCAGCGCGCCATGTGGCGCGAGTGCTGCGCCTGGGTGAAGGTGCTGCACTCACCCTGTTCGATGGCTGCGGCGGTGAGTACCCGGCCATCCTCGCCTCACTGGCCAAGCGGCGGGTGGTGGTTGAGCTAGGGCAATGGCGCGAGCATGAGGTCGAGTCACCGCTCCGTCTTACCCTGGCTCAGGGGGTCTCCAAGGGGGATCGGATGGACTTCACCATCCAGAAGGCCGTGGAGCTGGGTGTCAGCCGTATCGTCCCGCTGAGCACCGAGCGCTCGGTGGTCAATCTCAAGGGGGAGCGGCTGGAGAAGAAGCTGGCGCACTGGCGCGGGGTGATTGTCAGCGCCTGCGAGCAGTGCGGTCGCAATAGCCTGCCAGAGTTACTGCCGCTGCAGCGCTTCGGCGATTGGCTAGGTGAGAGTGAGGATGACGTTCGCCTGCTGCTCGACCACCGTGCCGAGCAAAGTGTCTCATCCGTTACGATGACCGGGGCAGCCACCCTGCTGATCGGGCCGGAGGGCGGGATCTCCGCTCAGGAGCGCGAACGGGCTTACGCGGCGGGCTACCAGGGCTTGCGTCTGGGGCCGCGAGTGCTGCGCACTGAAACGGCGGCACTGACCGCCCTGTCGGTGCTACAGTCCCGTTTCGGCGATCTGCGCTGAAAGACCTGCCGTAGGCGGGGGTCCACAGGGCGATGGCTCAGGATCGTGCCAATGCAATACTATTTCGACCAGCCCTTTGGAGCGCTTACTTCATTGACGCGATGTAGTGCGCCAGCCCCTCGATGTCCTCGTCGCTCAGGCGCGCAGTGACCTGCTCCATGCTGACATTGCTGCGCTTGCTGGCACCCCGGGTACCCTCCCGGTTGGCATTCGCCCGATAGCGCTTGAGGGTCATCTCCATGTACTCGACCTGTTGGCCGGCAAGACGTGCATAGCCGTCTTCGCCACGACCACTCTCACCATGACAGCGGAAACAGACGTTGCCGTAGATCCGCTCACCCTTGGCGGCGAGGCTGGGGTCGGTCTCGACCGGTTCGAGCTTCTGCGAAGCGTAGAAGACGGCAAGGTTAACCTTGTCGTTGAAGTCGAAGTTGCTCGCCAGGGTCTGCATGACGAAGTTTTGGCGCTCACCGTTGGCAAACTTGCCGATCTGCTCAACCAGGTAGGCCGGATTCTGCTCGGCGAGGTTGGGGATATCGGACTGAACGCTATTGCCGTCGGGGCCGTGACAGTGGGAGCAGAGCACCGAGCGCTCCTTACCGGCACGAATCGCCTCTGTACGCGCCGCCTCATTGTGCAGATCCTTTTCGATCTCGGCCATAATCCGCTCGCGCTCCGCCAGTGATTCCGGCGTCTCGGCATTAACCGTCGACGCGGCGACCATTCCCCATACTACTAACGCTGGCGCCAAAACAGTCGCCAAACTCTTTTTCGATACCACGTTCAAAATCCCCCTGGGAGTTATTTCAGCTGGTTGCGATCCCGAGATGCTCCAGCATTTTCTCCATCACATCAATATTAGGAACTATTACACTTTCTTCATTGAGGCGCAAATTGGCGAGTACGGCAGGTTCACGCTCTGTGTCGCCCTCATCGGAAATCAGTGCATCGTTTTTTACCAGCGAGAGGTGCGGAATACCCACAACCTCCAGCGCCAGAAACGGCAGGCGAGGGTTGCCGTTGAGTGTGTTACAGATGACGTAGCGCCGCTCTTCACTACGCACGGCCACCTCACGCCCCAGCAGGCGCTCGAAGGAGATCACCGGCACGTTTCGGCCCCGCCATGAGAGCATGCCGCTGAGCCATTCGGGCATATTCTGGGTCGGTTCTGCGGGTCTGAACTCCATCACCTCGGCAACCAACGTGTTGGGCACCAAAAGCATCATCTCGTGCAGCGGCAACAGCAGGCAGCGTACCGTCAAATCCTCGATCTGCTCCTGGGTCAGCTTGTCGCTCTTTGCAGCTTGCGCCATATCAGAAACCTATTCTCGATGAGGCCACGGCTCAGGATCGCTTTCCCAGCAGCGTCTCAATGTTCTCCAGCAGGTCGACCTCGGTGTAAGGCTTACCCATATAAATGTTGACTCCGATATCCAGCGCGCGTTGGCGGTGTTTTTCACCGGTTCGCGAGGTGATCATGATGATTGGAATCTCGTGCAACCGGTCGGAGTTGCGCATGTGTGTCGCCAGCTCGAAACCGTCCATACGCGGCATCTCGATATCCAGCAGCATCACATCGGGCATGGTTTCTTCCAGCACAGAGAGGGCGTCCACGCCGTCCTTCGCCGTCACACAGATCATGTTATTCCGCTTGAGAAGGCGCTCGGTCACTTTGCGCACGGTAATGGAGTCATCCACGACCATCACAACAGGCTCGCGTTCGGTCTCCGGCACGGCGACCTCTTCGCTGGCGGCGGCCATCCGGCTCTTGTGTGCCAGACCGCGGCGGATGAGCGAGGGCATGTCGATGATCAGTGCCACACTGCCATCGGCCAGGATGGTTGCGCCGGAGAGATCCTGCAGCGTGCTGAGCTGCGGACCGAGCGACTTGACCACAATCTCACGGCTACCCAGCAGGCTGTCGACCGCCAGCGCAATGCGACTGTCCCCGCTGCGAGCCAGCAGCAGCGGCTGTTTGGCCAGTTCACTACCGATCTGCCCCTGACCCAGCCCCAATACGCTGGTCAGATGCATCAGATCGTACTCCTCACCCATCCAGGTAAAGACCGGGTCCTCACTGGAGAGCAGTCGCTCCAGTTCGCCAGTCTCAATACGCTCGATCCCGCGGATACTCATCAGCGGGATGGCGTAGGTATCTTCCGCCACCTGGACCAGCAGGGCACGACTCACCGACAGCGTCAGGGGGATTCGCACGGTGAAGGTGGTCCCTTTACCCTGGACCGAGTCGATATCCATCACCCCGCCGAGCTGCTTGATCTCGCTATTGACCACGTCCATGCCGACACCACGACCGGCGATCTGGCTGAGCGATTCGGCGGTGGAGAAGCCGGACTCAAGGATAAAGCGCATAATCTCCTTGTCGCTGAGCTTGGCGTCGGGCTTTACCAGGCCGCGTTCAATCGCCTTGTTCTTCACCACGTCGAGGTCGATGCCGCGCCCGTCGTCACTGACACGGATCACGATCTCCGAGCCCTCTCGTGACAAGCCGATGGTGATCTTCCCCTCCTCGGCTTTGCCGGCCTTGGTGCGATCCAGCTTCTCCTCGATGCCGTGGGCAACGGAGTTGCGCAGCATATGCTCCAGTGGCGCCATCATCCGCTCGACCACGTTGCGGTCCATCTCCACCTCAGCGCCGTCGAAGCTGAGACTCGCCCGCTTGCCCACCTCGGCGGCGGTCTGACGCACGATGCGGCGCAGCCGTGGCGCGTTCTCCACCAGCGGCACCATGCGTGTGTGTACCAGGTTCTCTTGCAGCTCCGTGTTGACCCTGGACTGTTGCAGCAGGAGGGTCTCTGTCTCACGGGTCAGGCCGGAGAGGATCTCCTCGATGCTCATCAAGTCGCTAAGACTCTCAGCCATCGAGCGCGAGAGCTGCTGCATGTGGGTAAAGCGGTCGAACTCGAGCGGGTCGAAATCCTCATAGCCCTGTTTTTGCGCCTCTTCCCGGCGTGACTCGATCTGCGCCTCGTTCTCGATCTCCACCTGCCGAACCTGTTCGCGCAAACGATCCACGGTCTGGTCCATCTCGCCGATATTGCTACGGAAAGAGCCGATCTGCTGCTCCACCCGCGAGCGGTAGATACTCACCTCGCCGGCGAAGTTGACCAGGTTGTCCAGCAGGTCGGCGCGCACACGCACCATCTCATGCTGGATCCGCGGGGTGCGGCGCTTGCGCTCCTCGGCTTTGCTCTCTGCCTCGGGCTGCGCTTTCTGCGCTTTCTGCGCTGGCTGCTCAGGCTTCTCCGCAGGCTCGGCGGCAGGCTCTTTCGTCTGCTCGTGCTCCGCCTCTTCCGGTTGCTGCGGTACAGCCCCCTCCTCTTCAGCACGACTGCGGGCGATCAGCTCGTCGACGTCGGCGATCAGGAACTGCGCCCCCTCAAGGGGTTGCTGCTGTCTGACGCGCTGGAGGTCGTGGCGGATTCGGTCCATCGCCAGGGAGACCATGTCACTGGCCTTTTTCGAGGCGGGAACGTGACCGTCGATAATGGCGTTGAGCAGCCTATCCACCGCTGCGGCCAGTTCGGCAAGCGGCTCCAGACCGGCCTCACGGCAGGCCTCCGCCAGGTCTGCGGCGCTCTGTAGCAGCTGCCCGAAGATCTCCTGATCGTCCACATCGCGCAGCCAGCTGCTGTGATTGACCTCCAACTCGGAGACCGCGGCTTCCACAGGCTTGTAGGGATCGCTTTTTACCTTGGAGACTGGGGGCTCTGCTTGCTGCTCGGCGCCAGGCGCCGCTTCACTCTGCTCCGCCTCGCCTATTGGCGCTGCCTCTTCAGCTGCGGCTTCGACCTCAGCGGTCTTGACCGGTGCCTCTGCAGCCTCGCTCACCGGCGCTTCCGGCTCGGCCAGCGGAGCCTCCAGCTCGCCGCCGCTGGCGATGACCTCAACCTGGTGGATTAGGTCATCGCCGGTCACTACCGGCTCATGACTACCCACCTGCTCGAGCATAGTAACCAGACGGTCGTGGGAGAGCTGAAGCAGATCCATCATCTGCGGTGAACGCTGTATTCTGCCCTCGACCACCGCTTCGAAGGTGGACTCAAGGCTGTGACTCAAGTCACCGATCGGCTTGATACCGGCCATGCGCGCACCACCCTTAAGGGTATGCAGCTGTCGCTGCAGCGACTCGACCAGCGAGCGGTCGTCGGGGTTGTCCACCCACTCCTGCAGGGTCTCCTCACTGGCATCGAGGATATCCGCCCCCTCTTCGAGGAAGATCTCCAGCAGCTCCGGATCGTACTCCTCCTCCACCACGGTGGGGGCAGGTGCACTCGCAGTCGGCGCCGTGGGCGCCTCGGCCTGGGCAGGTTCTTCGGGCTGCGCCTTGTGCTGCTCATCGGTGCCGGGGGCTTCCACCTCGGCAACGGTTGCCTCCGCATCGGCCTCCGGTTCGGCGATCTCTTCAGCGGCCTCAGGCTCGGGCCGCGGCTCCTCGGTCTTCGACGCCTCTTCGGCGACCTGCTCTTCGTGTGCTGCAAGGCCGGCCTCGGGCTGGGCGTTGGCCGCCTCCTCCATGTGCTGCACATCGGCGTAGACGGTATCGGCGAGGCGCTGCGGTTCACTACCGTCGGGCAGCTCACCCTCGCCATCGATCAGGTAGCTGAGCATGGCGCGGATGTAGCTCAGGCACGCTTCCAGCGCCTCGATACCGTCCTGCTCGACGCCGTGATGGTTACCCTGGAGGGTTTTAGCGTACTTCTCCAGCGAGGCGGCCACCTCGGCCACACTCATCACCCCGGCCATCCGCGAGCTACCCTGCAAGGTATGCAGCGCGCGGATCAGCGGCTCGGTCACCTTGTGGCTGCCGCCCTCGCGCCACTCTGCAATAAACTTCTCGATCTCCTCCAGGTGCCCTTCGGCCTCCTTGGAGTAAATCTCAAGCAGCACCGGATCCAGCTCCGGCATCTCCGTCGGTTCCGCTTTGCTCGGCTCCTCGGCGCTCGGCTCGGGGCGCTTCTCGGGCTCTCGGCTTGGCTCGGGCTCGGGCTCGGCCTTCGGCGCGCTCGGCTGCGCCGTTTCGGGCATCTTCAGGCCGCCAGGCTCGACGATCTCGTGGGCCATCTGCCGCAGCATCTCC
>JBNJGC010000076.1:0-11765 GCA_051747405.1 Pseudomonadota bacterium | reverse complement strand
GGGGGCAAGTTGTTACGCCGGTTTTAGGCTCTCGCCCTTTTCTCACCGAGGATCCCCTCCTCGCCCTGCAGCCGTCCGATAATCACCGCACCACAGGAGTCTGAGAAGACATTGGTGGAGGTGCGCATCATATCCAAGATGCGATCCACCGCCAGGATCAGGCCGATCCCCTCCAGCGGCAGGCCGATGGCACCGAGGATGATCGCGATCGCCACCAGGCTGGCAGCCGGGATGCTGGCGACCCCCACGGAGGTGAGCAGCGCCACGGTGACAATGGTGAACTGGGTGGCGAAGTTCAACTCCAGACCGTAGGCCTGGGCGATAAACATGGCGGCAACGCACTCGTAGAGGGCTGTGCCGTCCATATTCACCGTCGAGCCGAGGGGCAAAACAAAGCTGCTGGTGCGGTTGGAGACGCCGGCATTTTTCTCCACACACTCCAGGGTGATGGGGAGCGTGGCGGCGGAAGAGGCGGTGGAGAAGGAGGTCAGTAGCGCCGGGGCCATCGCCTGGTAGTGTCTCACCGGGTTCACCCCGGCGACAAAGCGCAACAGCAGCGGCAGGGTGATAAAGAAGTGGATCGCCAGCGCCAGAACCACGCTGATAAAGAACCAGGCCAGTGGCGCGAAGGCATCAAACCCGGTGCTCGCCACCACCTTCGCCACCAGGGCGAAGACGCCGATGGGGGCGAAGCGCATCACCCAGTCGGTGATGCGCATCATCGTCTCATAGACCCCCTGCCAAAAGCTGTACTGGCTCTCGGCATACGCTTCCTGAATGCGGGTCATGAAGAAGCCGAACAACAGGCTGAAGAAGATCAGCCCCAACATCTGTCCATCTGCCGCAGCGGCGAAGATATTGGTGGGCACCATCCGCAGGAATACCCCCACCAGGTCGCTGCCCCCCTTCCCCTCCACCTTATCGGCAAAGGCACTGGTATCACCGCTGAAGCCGATACGCTCCTTCACGGGCCCCTGCTCATCCACACCGGGAGCGATGATATTGACCACCGCCAGGCCCACCAGGATCGCAAACAGACTGGTGGTCAGATAGTAGAGCAGGGTCTTGCCACCGAGCCGTCCCAGTGCGCTGGAGGAGCCGATACCGGCAATGCCGACGATGATCGAGGAGACGATCAGCGGCACGATGAGCATTTTCAGCGCATTGAGAAAGAGCGTACCGAAGAAGTCGAATACGGCGTAGAAGGTGACACCGAACAGCGCCCCCTCCTCACCGGCGGCGAGACCGGCGAGGACCGCCAGGACCAGGGCGAGCAGGATCTGCCAGTGCAGTTTCAACCTTACGATCCCCATATCACCCCCTCTCTTGCCGTTACTGTTTGACGGTCACATCCATACGGCTGCGGGCGCCGCTCATCAAGGCGTCGCCGGCAAGGTCGCCGTAGCCCTTGAGTAGCTGGTCACGCACCTGTTCACGCTCCTGCTCGCTGGCGGCCTCGGGGTCACCCTCCTCGATGCGATAGAGCATCACCACCGCCTGGTCGCCTGAACGCAGAGCGACGCTCTCGCTGACAAAACCGTCAGCGGCGGGAGGCGGCAGACGGAAGGCGGTGTCGAGGATCGCCGGGGCAACTTCGTCACCGTCTCTCTCCACCCACTGCGCCGGATGCCAGCTCACCCCGTCGCGTTCGGCAAGCTGTGCCGGCTCTTCTCCCGCTGCGATCTGCTCATTCAGCTCAGTGACCAGTGCGCTCGCCTGCTCACGCGCCTTCTCCCGCTGCAGCGCGGTCACGATCTCATCACGCACCTCCTCCAGCGGCTGAACCTGCTCAGGCTGGTGGTCGCTGACACGCAGCACCACCATACGATTACGCCCCAACTCAATGACCTCGCTGTTATTACCACGCACCAGCACCTCTTCACCGAAGGCGGCACCGGTCACCTCCGGATGGGCAGCGATCCCCTCCCCGCCCTGGCGGGTGAAGTAATCACTGCTCTGAATCGGCAGCTCCAGCTCATCACTGGCCAGTTGCAACGAATCGGGATGCTCATAGGTGAGATTGGCCAACTGGTCGGCCAGGTCGTAGAAACGCTCTTCGGCGCGCTCGCGCTGAATATCCTTGCGAATCTCATCGCGAACCGCTTCAAAGGGCTGCGCATCGCCACCACGAACACCGGTCAGGCGGATGATGTGAAAGCCGAACGGACTCTGTACCACATCACTCACCTCATCCTGCTCCAGCGCATAGGCCGCCTCCTCAAAGGCGGGAACCATGGCACCACGACCGAAGAAACCCAGATCCCCGCCCTGAGAGGCGGAGCCGGGATCGTCAGACTCGGCCTCGGCCAGGGCGGCAAAATCGGCCCCGTCCCGGATCTGTGCCAGCAACTGCTCAGCCTTGTCACGGGCCGCGGCCAACTCCGCTTCAGGGGCATCCTCGGCAGCCTGGATCAGGATGTGGCTGGCGCGACGCTCCTCCGGGCTGGTGTAGTTGATCTGCTGCGCCTGGTAACGGCTACGCAAGGTCTGCTCATCCACCTCGACCGCCTCCTGCAGGTTCTCGGCGTTGAGCTCCAGATAATCGACCTTAACCCGCTCAGGTTGCATGAAACGCTGGCTGTTATCCTGATAGAAGGCCTCGACCTCCGCCGGGTCGACCTCTGCATTCGCTTCAAACGGGGCGATCGCCACTTGAAGGTAGGCGAGCTCACGCCGCTGGTTCTGCAGGCGCAGCATTCGGTCCTCTTCGGCGCGGGTCACAAAGGCGGTATCACGCACACCGCTCTCGAGCTGCGCGGCGAGAATATCCCGGCGCACCCGCGTCTCGAACATCCCGGGGTTCATCCCCTGGGCGGAGAGCATTTGCTGGTACTTCTCCTGGGAGAATTTCCCGTCCTCATGGAAGGCCTCGGCGGAGCGGATAATCTGGGCCAGCTGCGCATCACTCACATGCATACCGCTCTCCACAGCCTCCTGCACCATGACCTCTTGCGCCACTAACTGGCTAAGCACCTGCTGCCGGATCATCTTTTCAGTGAACATCGGCGGAAGCTCTCCACCGAACATCTCGGTCAAGCGCTGGCGCTGCTGGAAGTAGGCCTGTTGCAACTGCCGCTCGGTGATGGGGGAGCCGTTGACCTTGGCGACACTGTTGTCTCCGCCACCGGTGAAGTAGTGGTTAATGCCGAACAGGGCAAAGACGACAATAATCAGACCGACGATGATCCAGGCGACAACCCCTTGGGCGCGATTTCGTATGTACTCAAGCATAACGGCTATCTGTCCTACTGCCAGTTGTGGGTATTGAGACAAGAAAAAAGGGCGCATACAAGATGCGCCCTTTTATTGTAGTGGCGGAGCGGACGGGACTCGAACCCGCGACCCCCGGCGTGACAGGCCGGTATTCTAACCAACTGAACTACCGCTCCAGAACTGCTTTTTTTAATTTGGTGGGTGCTGCAGGGATCGAACCTGCGACCCTCGCCTTGTAAGGGCGATGCTCTCCCAGCTGAGCTAAGCACCCGAGTCAATCAAGGCGCGCTAGTTTACTGCATCCTTGAGCGCTTTACCAGCCTTGAAGCTGGGATTTTTGGATGCGGCAATGTTGATGGTCTCACCGGTGCGCGGGTTACGACCGGTGCGGGCGGCACGTTCACGGATCATAAAGGTACCAAAGCCGATCAGGTTGACGGTGTCACCCTTTTTCAGCGAGTCGGTCACGGCTTCAATCATGGAGTCCAGAGCACGGCCTGCAGCGGCCTTGGAAATATCTGCACCTGCGGCGATTGCATCGATCATTTCGGATTTGTTCACGGACATCTCCCCTCGTAATTATTTTGTCTTTGCTTCCTGAAAAAGGTTGAGCAAGTCAAAGACGCTTCCTGAAAACCCCGCCATTGTTTGGCAATTATGGCGGCATGAAAAACTCGTGCGATTTTATACCAACTGGCTCTCGCGACTGTCAAGCAGGAAAATCACAAAAACCCAGCAACAATGCGGCTTTGCGCCAGGTATTAAGGACTTAGCAGCGGTAATTAATGTAAAAAAATAGTGCCGGAAAAAGCTTGTTTTACCGGCACCACCATGTTACCTGAAGAGACCTCAGTGGGTATGGATGTTGTCGGGCTTATCCCCGTCGCCACTGTTGAGCACCTCCAGCACCTCCTCCTCGGAGAGCGGTTCCGGCTTACGTGTCAGGGCGATATCGATCACCTCATCAATCCACTGCACCGGGCGGATATCGAGATTCTCCTTGATATTGTCCGGCACCTCATCGAGGTGGCGTTTGTTCTCATGCGGGATCAGCACCGTCTTGATCCCGCCACGGGAGGCGGCCAGCAGCTTCTCCTTGAGACCGCCAATGGGCAGAACCTCCCCCCGCAGGGTGATCTCGCCGGTCATCGCCACATCGGCTCTGACCGGGATCCCGGTCAGGGCGGAGACCAGGGCGGTGCACATGCCGATACCGGCACTGGGCCCATCCTTGGGGATCGCCCCTTCGGGGACGTGGATGTGGATATCCCGGTTTTCGTAAAAATCGGGCTTGATACCCAGCCCCGCGGCACGGCTGCGCACCACACTCATCGCCGCCTGGATCGACTCTTTCATCACATCGCCCAGCTGACCGGTGATCACATGCTTGCCCTTGCCGGGAACCACGGCGGTTTCGATGCTCAGCAGCTCGCCGCCGACTTCGGTCCAGGCCAGGCCGGTGACCTGCCCCACCTGATCCTTCTCCTCGGCCAGGCCGTAGCGGAAGCGGTGGACGCCCAGGTACTCCTGCAGATGCTCCATCTCTACCACCACCTGCTCGGCACTCCCCTTCTTGTCGTGCCCCTTGAGCAGTAGCTCCTTGACCACCTTGCGGCAGACCTTGGCGATCTCGCGCTGGAGGCTGCGCACACCCGCCTCGCGGGTATAGTGGCGGATGATGCCCAGGATCGCCTCGTCGGTGATCTTCAGCTCCTCCTCGCCGATACCATTGGCCTTCTGCTCTTTGGGCAGCAGGTAGCGCTTGGCGATATTCAGCTTCTCATCCTCGGTGTAACCGGGGATGCGGATCACCTCCATCCGATCTAGCAGCGGGCCGGGGATATTCATCGAGTTGGAGGTGGCGATGAACATCACATCGGAGAGGTCGAATTCCACCTCGAGGTAGTGATCGTTGAAGGTGTGGTTCTGCTCCGGGTCGAGCACCTCCAGCAGCGCCGAGGCGGGATCGCCGCGAAAGTCCGCCGCCATCTTGTCGATCTCATCGAGCAGGAACAGCGGATTACGCGTCTCCACCTTGGCCAGATTCTGCACGATCTTGCCCGGCAGCGAGCCGATGTAGGTGCGACGGTGACCGCGGATCTCCGCCTCGTCACGCACCCCCCCGAGGGCCATGCGAATGAATTTGCGATTGGTGGCGCGGGCAATGGACTGCCCCAGCGAGGTTTTGCCCACACCGGGCGGGCCCACCAGACAGAGGATCGGCCCCTTGAGCTTTCTGACCCGCTGCTGCACCGCCAGGTACTCCAGGATACGCTCCTTGACCTTATCCAGACCGTAGTGGTCCTCTTCCAGCACCTGCTCGGCACGGGCCAGGTCGTGACGTACCTTGGACTTTTTCTTCCACGGCACACTCACCAGCCAGTCGATGTAGTTACGCACGACGGTCGCCTCGGCCGACATAGGCGACATCATCTTCAGCTTGTTCATCTCGGCGGTGGCCTTCTTCTTGGCCTCCTTGGACATGCCCGCCTTTTCGATCTTCTGCTCCAGCTCCTCAAGCTCGTTGGGCGCCTCCTCGAGCTCGCCGATCTCCTTCTGGATCGCCTTCATCTGCTCATTGAGATAGTACTCGCGCTGGCTCTTCTCCATCTGGCGTTTGACCCGGCTGCGAATTCGCTTCTCCACCTGGAGCAGGTCGAGCTCAGACTCCATGATGCCGAGCAGGTGCTCAAAGCGCTCACGCAGGCTGACGATCTCCAGCACCTCCTGCTTCTCCTCGATCTTGAGGGACATATGGGCGGCGATGGTGTCGATGAGGCGGTTGGGTTCGTCGATGCCGGAGAGCGAGGTCAAGACCTCGGGCGGCACCTTCTTGTTGAGCTTGACGTACTGGTCGAACTGGTTGAGCACAGAGCGTGAGAGCACCTCTGCCTCGCGCTCATCCATCTGCTCACTCTCCAGCACCTCGATCTCGGCGGTAAAATAGGCATCGCTCTCGTTAAAGGTGGTGATGCGGGCGCGGGTTCCCCCCTCCACCAGCACCTTGACGGTGCCATCCGGAAGCTTGAGCAGCTGCAAAATGGTCGAAAGCGTACCGATACGATAGACATCCTTTTCCGTGGGGTCGTCCTCGGAGGCGGTCTTCTGCGCCACCAGCAGGATCTCTTTGCCACTGTCCATGGCCGCTTCCAGGGCCTTAATCGACTTGTCGCGACCGACGAAGAGCGGAATCACCATGTGGGGGTAGACCACCACATCCCGCAGCGGCAGGACCGGCAGTTCACGCGGCTGCGCCGCGACCGCCTCGGTTTGTTTCTCCTGTGAATCCATGGATATTCACCTCTCAGCTCTGGCCGACGCCTTGGGCGCCGGAGTACCCCCCGCAGGGGGAGCACGGAAAAATTGCCGCACACATGTGCGTTTTCAGACTATGGGCTTAATATGCGGGTCCGGTACGGGGGAATCAAGAAGTTTACGGAAGAAAACCCTTTAGCGGGCTTGCAGGGAGATCCACCCCCGCCGAGACGGAGCGCAGGGGGAGCCCCATGGGCAAGGAGGTAGTCGTCACGACGTCGCCCTGGGGCACCCTGTCGAGCACGCTCCACAAGGGAGTGACCTGACCCTCACCACGCGTTAGTGATGCACGCCCGGTAAAACGGCACAGAGGGCGGGGCACACCCCGCCACACCGGCGAAACGGCGGCTCACTCAGCCGCGGCAGCGGACTGCTCGTCGTTTTTGTAGATCAACAGGGGCTCGGACTCACCTTCGATGACCCCCTCATCGATCACCACCTGGCTGACCCCCTCCATGGAGGGCAGATCGTACATAATGTCGAGCAGGATATTCTCCAGAATGGAGCGCAGCCCCCGCGCACCGGTCTTACGCTTCATCGCCTTGCGGGCGACGGCGCGCAGTGCCTCTTCGCGGAACTCCAGCTCCACATCCTCCATCTCGAACAGCTTGCTGTACTGTTTGACCAGGGCATTTTTCGGCTCGGTCAGGATGCTGATAAGGGCATCCTCATCCAGCTCTTCGAGGGTGGCATGGACCGGCAGCCGGCCCACGAACTCGGGGATGAGACCGTACTGAACCAGATCCTCCGGCTCCACACCGAGCAGCACCTCGCTGACGCTCTTATCCTCGCTCTTGCTCTTGACCTCGGCGGAGAAGCCGATACCGCCCTTTTCGGAGCGATCACGGATCACCCGTTCCAGGCCGGCGAAGGCACCGCCGCAGATAAAGAGCATATTGGCGGTATCCACCTGCAAAAACTCCTGCTGCGGGTGTTTGCGTCCCCCTTGCGGCGGGATGGAGGCCACCGTCCCCTCGATCAGTTTGAGCAACGCCTGCTGCACACCCTCCCCGGAGACGTCCCGGGTAATGGAGGGGTTGTCCGACTTGCGTGAGATTTTATCGATCTCATCGATGTAGACGATGCCGGTTTGGGCCTTATCCACATCGTAATCGCACTTCTGCAACAGCTTCTGGATGATATTCTCCACATCCTCGCCCACATAACCGGCCTCGGTCAGCGTGGTGGCGTCGGCGATGGTGAAGGGGACATTCAGCAGCCGTGCCAGCGTCTCCGCCAGTAGGGTCTTACCGCTGCCGGTGGGGCCGACCAGGAGGATATTACTCTTGGCCAGCTCCACCTCGTCCTTCTTTTGACCGCAGTCCAGACGCTTGTAGTGGTTGTACACCGCAACGGAGAGCACCTTTTTGGCGTTCTGCTGGCCAATGACATACTCATCGAGTCGGTCATTGATCTCGTGCGGTGTGGGCAACTTGGTGCTGCCACTGCCGACGGACTCCTCCTGTATCTCCTCGCGAATGATGTCGTTACACAACTCGACACACTCGTCGCAGATGAATACGGAGGGGCCGGCAATCAGCTTGCGTACTTCGTGCTGGCTCTTGCCGCAGAAGGAGCAGTAGAGCAGCTTGCCGTTATCGTCGCCCTTGTTGGTCGTGTTATCGCTCATGACCCTTTCCCGTCTGGCTTATACATTAAGTTACAACATGCAGAGTTTGGAGAAGATTTTCAACCCCGCTACCGGTGACGGCAGCGGGGCGAAAATCACTCTCCGGCGCCTGCACGTCTGTCGAGCACCTGGTCGATCAGGCCATACTCCATCGCCTGCTGGCCGCTCATGAAGTTATCCCGCTCGGTATCTTCCTGGATCCGCTCGATGGGCTGACCGGCATGGTTGGCGAGGATGCGGTTGAGCTGCTCACGCACCTTGAGGATCTCGCGGGCGTGGATCTCGATATCGGAGGCCTGACCCTGATAGCCACCCAGCGGCTGGTGGATCATCACCCTGCCGTGGGGCAGGCTGAAGCGTTTGCCCTCGGCACCGCCGGCGAGCAACACAGCGCCCATGCTCGCCGCCATGCCGATGCACATGGTGCTGACCTGGGGCGTGATGAACTGCATGGTGTCGTAGATCGCCAGACCGGCGCTGACCGAGCCACCGGGCGAGTTGATATAGAGATGGATGTCCTTGTCCGGATTCTCGGACTCCAAAAACAGCAGCTGCGCCACGATGAGGTTGGCCATATGGTCCTCGATGGGGCCGACAACAAAGATCACGCGCTCTTTGAGCAGGCGTGAATAGATGTCGTAGGAGCGCTCACCGCGTGAGGTCTGCTCGACCACCATGGGGATCAGCCCCAGGTTCTGCATGTGCTGTGCGCCGTTCATAGTCGCGTTGTCGGTCATCGTATCGATTTCCTTTAGTGTTGCCTTGCCTCTCAGCCCTGACCCATCAGGTCATCAAAGCTGCTCTTGCTCTCGGAAACATCCGCCTTGTCGAGGACCCAGTCAACCACCTCGTCCTCGAGCAGCAGGTTCTCCACCTGAGCCAGGCGGTTCTTATCGCCCATGTACCAGTTGATCACATCTTCCGGACGCTCGTAGGTGGAGGCGATCTCCGCGACCTTGGCCTTGACCTTGTCCGCATCGACCTTGAGATCATTTTCCTGGATGATCTCCGCCACCAGCATACCCAGCGTAACGCGGCGCTGCGCCTCATCCCTGAATATCGCCGCATCCAGTGCCGGCGCGCTCTTGCCCTGCGGGATCTGCATCTGCTGCATCATCTGCTGCTTGAGGTTTTCCGCCTCGTTGTCGATGAGGGCCGCGGGCACGTCGATCTCGTTCAGCTCCAGCAGCTTGTCCATCACCGCCTGCTTGTTCTTACCGCTGACCGCCTGGGCCAGTTCACGCTCCATGTTCTGGCGCACCTCGTTGCGCAGTGCCTCGAGGCTGCCATCGCCGATACCGAAACCCTTGGCGAACTCCTCGTCCACCTCCGGCAGCACCGGCTCCTCCACCGCGTTGACCTTGACCTCAAACTTGGCCGGCTTACCCGCCACCTCTTTGTTGCCGTAGTCCTCGGGGAAGGTCACCTCCAGGGTACGCTCCTCACCCGCCTTGGCCCCTTCCAGCCCCTCTTCGAAGCCGGGGATCATGCGACCGGAGCCGAGGGTTAGCGGGACACCTTCGCCGCTGTTTCCGGGAAACTCTTCTCCTTCAATGGTCCCTTTGAAGTCGATATTCAAGCGGTCGCCCTCTTGCGCGGCGCGCTCGACCGCCTGCCACTCGGCGCGCTGCTGGCGCAGGTTATCGATCATCTTGTCCAGATCCGCATCGGTCACCTCAGCGGTCACCTTCTCCAGCTTGGCGCCACTCAGGTCCGCCAGCTCCACCTCGGGCATCACCTCGAAAGTGGCGGTGTACTGCAGGCTCTGCCCCTCATCATTGACGGTGGGCTCGATGCTGGGCATACCGGCCGGCTGCAGCTTCTCCTGATTGATCGCCTCGAAGTAGGTAGCCTGGATCACCTCACCGACCACCTCATCGCGCACCTGCCTGCCATACTGCTGGGCAACAACCTTCAGCGGCACCTTACCGGGACGGAAGCCCTTGACCTTGGCGGTCTTGGCCAGACGCTGCAGACGGCTGTTCACCTCACCATCGATGCGCTCTTCCGGTACCTCTACGGTCATACGGCGCTCAAGCCCGCCTGTCGCCTCAACTGAAACCTGCATGTTCACTCCTCAAAATCGATAAGCTCATTTAGGGTTGGAACGGCCCCGCCGGAGACACCATGCAAAATGCCCGCTCAGCGGAGTCCCCTCCGGAAATTGGTGCCGTCCCCGAGACTCGAACTCGGACAGGTTGCCCTACCAGAACCTAAATCTGGCGTGTCTACCAATTCCACCAGGACGGCAAAAAACGCTCTCGCCGGCAGCCCCAAAGACGGGTACCTGCCGGCGCTTTACAAACCTAAGCGCTGAATTATACCTGATTCGGCGGGCAGTACGACAGCCCGCAAGCCATTTCGGTGGCAGATCGCCCACGCCATTTACGTTAAGCCCCTGATTTACCATCAAACCAGCCCCGCGCGCCCATCGCCGTTTTGCCCACAGAGGCAGTTCGGAGTATCCTTACGCCTCCTTTCCCGAACCATCCTTCGAGCAGGTATGAGCGACAGCGTCTTCGACGACACCTTGCTGGGTAATGCCCCGGAATTCAAAAGCGTTATCCGCTCGGCACAGATTGTCGCCGCCACCGACGTCACCGTGCTGGTTCTGGGCGAGAGCGGCACCGGCAAAGAGCTGCTGGCCCGCTCGCTGCATCGGGCCAGCCCCCGCGCCGATGGCCCCTTTATCACCATCAACTGTGCCGCCCTGCCGGAGAACCTGGTCGAATCGGAGCTGTTCGGCCACCGCAAGGGGGCCTTCACCGGCGCCAGCGACAACCACCAGGGGCGTATCCGCGCCGCCGCCGGCGGCACCCTCTTCCTCGACGAGATCGGCGAGCTGCCCCTGGCGATCCAGGCCAAGCTGCTGCGCTTTCTCGAATCGGGGGAGTGCCAGGCGGTGGGCGAACAGATGCCCCACAAGGTCGACGCACGGGTCATCACCGCCACCAACCGCGACCTCTACACCCTGGTACGCGAGGGGCGCTTCCGGGAAGACCTCTACTACCGCCTCAACGTCGTCCCGCTGGAGCTGCCCCCCCTGCGCAAACGCCGCGGCGATGTCGCCCTGCTGCTCAAACACCTCACAGCCGGGCTGGCCGCCCAGCATGGGCTGCAACCGCCACGCTTCACCGGCAAGGCGATGAGCCGCCTGGAGAGCCACAGCTGGCCCGGCAACATCCGCGAACTGCGCAACTTCTGTGAGCGCATGGTGGTACTCCACCACGACCGACAGGTAGACCTGGAGGAGCTCCCCATGGATATCCTCGACCCGGCCGGAGAAACCCCGGAAGAGGCCGCCCCCTTCACCCTACCCGCCGAAGGGATCAGCCTCGACGACCTGGAGCGGGAGATGATCCGCCAGGCACTACAGCGAACCCACGGCAACCGCAGCCGCGCCGCACGCCTGCTCGGCCTCACCCGCGACACCCTGCTCTACCGCATCAAAAAGTACGCCCTGGTCGACTAGTGGTCCAGGTCCAAATAGACCTCGCACCGGCGCTGTGCATGGATGCCGGAGAGGGTCCGGCATGACGTGGCGCGGGGCACCGTTACTCAGTGCCCCATGTGGCTGTGGTCCATACCGCCCATGCCGGTATCTCGG
>JBNJGC010000075.1:0-11950 GCA_051747405.1 Pseudomonadota bacterium | reverse complement strand
ACTCGCTGACATTGTCCGGGCGAAAAAGCTTGGCGACGAGATACGAATCTGGGTGCCGGGGTGCGCCACCGGCGAGGAGGCATATTCGATAGCGATCCTATTGGCCGAGCAGATGAACGAACAGGGCAAGGAGTGTCGGGTACAGATCTTCGCCACCGATATCGATGCCGAAGCCATGGCCGTGGCACGACGCGGCGTCTACGCCCTCGGCTCAATGCAGGAGATGGATAGCGAGCTGCTGCGCGAATACTTTATCCCGCTCGAGAACGGCGCGCACTATGAGATCGCCAGGCGTGTGCGCGACATGGTGGTCTTTGCCCGTCAGGACCTGACCCGCGATCCCCCCTTCCTACGGCTCGACCTTATCAGCTGCCGCAATGTCCTCATCTACTTTTCACAGGAGCTTCAGACGCGGGTCCTGAACATTTTCCACTACGCCCTCTCGCCACACGGCTACCTCTTTCTGGGGCGCAGTGAGGGGGTCCACCAGCAGGAGGAGAATTTTGAGATCCTGGGCAAGGAGGCCAAGCTGTTCCGCCGCCTGACCGGCTCGGGCTCGCGCCCACCCATGTTTACCGCGCCGGCGGTGCTGCACAACCTGGATATGGAGAAGCCGCGTAAGGTTGCAGACAGCGGTGGTGACGAGTTTGCCGCGATTGCCGAGGAGGTCTTCGTGCCACCGGCGGTACTGGTCGATGGCCAGATGGAAGTGGTTCATGTCTATGGCGAGGTCACCCCATTCCTCTCCATCACCTCAGGCAGCCCGCGCTTTGAGCTGTTACACCTGCTGCGCCCCGAATTCCGTGGAGAAGTTCAGCCGCTGATCTTCGTGGCCGAGCGAAAGGGCAAAGTCGTATACAGCAAGCAGCAAAAACTCAAAGGGCTGGGCAGCTACCGGCTGGCCATCCACCCGGTGAAGGACTCGGGCAAGCGGCAGCTGTTTATGGTCGCCTTCGAACAGGTCAAACGCCAGCGTAGCAGCAAGCGCGGCGAGGTCACCACCGAGGTGAGGGAGCTCGAAGAGCAGCTCATCGCCACACGCGAGAACCTGCAAACCGTCATCCAGGAGCTGGAGACCTCCAACGAGGAGATGCAGGCGCTTAATGAAGAGCTGCAGGCATCGAATGAGGAGCTGCAATCGTCCAACGAGGAGCTCGAGGCCTCCAACGAAGAGCTGCAGTCGACCAATGAGGAGCTGACCACGGTCAATGAGGAGATGCGGGTTAAATCTCAGGAGCTGCAACAGCTGAACAGTGAGCTCCAGAACGTGGAGAACTCCATCTCCCACCCGCTGCTTATCGCCGACCGTCACATGAACATCCTGCGCTTCAACCGCGCTGCTGCACTGGCCTTCCAGTTAACGGCGGAGTCCCGTGGCTGCCAACTGACCGAACTGTCGCTCCCGACAGGGCTGGAGGAGTTGGCTGAATTGGCGGTCAAGGCCATGGCCAGGGGGGAGACCATCGAGCGTAACCGCATTCAGGGCGGCGAACGGACCTACATGGCCAGCGTCTCGCCCGCCTGGGACAAGCCCGGAAAGATCCGCGGCACCATCCTCACGCTTACCGACACCACCGAGGCGGCCTCGGCAGAGGACAAGGTGCGCGAGAGTGAAGCACTGCTGATGTCGATTATGAACAACTCACCCTCGCTGGTCGCGCTGAAGGATCTGGCGGGACGCTATACCTTCGTCAACGAACAGTACGCCAGATATTTCAACCTGGACGTTCAGGCGATCATCGGCTCGACCGACAGCGAAATGCTCCCCGCATCCGTAGCGGCACAATTCCGCGAGCGAGACCTAGAGGCGATTCACCACTCAAGGGCCTTAACGCACGATGAGCATCTGGTCATCGACGGGGAGCAGCGCCACCTTGCGACGACCCGCATCCCGCTGCTCGACACCCACGGACGGGTCAACTCGGTTTCCACCCAGGCCATCGACATCACAGCACGCGTGCGGGCCGAAGAGCAGCTTCGCCTTGCGGCGCGTGTGTTCGAGCACTCCGGTGAAGGGATCATCGTCACCGACAAGAACTCGGTTATCGTCACCGTCAACGATGCCTTTACCCGCATCACCGGCTACTTGCCGGAGGAGGCCATCGGCAAGACCCCCAGCCTGCTGCGCTCAGGCAAGCACGACGAGAGTTTCTATGAGCACATGTGGTGGCAGTTACAGGACAAGGGCTGGTGGCAGGGTGAAATCTGGAACCGCCGCAAGGACGGCTCCAACTACATGGAGTGGCTCACGATTAACGGCGTCCGTGATCAGGACGGCAACCTGCTCCACTTCATCGGCGTCTTCAGTGACATCGACGCGGTGCGTGAAGGCAAGGATCGCCTCAGCTACCTCGCCACCCACGACGAACTGACCGGCCTGGCCAACCGCTCACTGTTCCAGGACCGTCTGCAACAGCTGATTGCCCAGGCCAGCCGCAGCGGGAACCCGTTTTCGGTCATCTTCATCGACCTTGATCACTTCAAACTGATCAACGACAGCGCGGGGCACGCCGCGGGCGATCAACTCCTCAAGAGCGCCGCCTCACGGCTCTCCGAGGTGGTGCGTGATGAGGATACGGTCTCCCGCCTGGGTGGTGACGAGTTTGGTATTCTGCTCAGGACGGCCGATAAAGAGGTCGATATCGAGCGTACCGCCCGCCGCATCCTCCACACACTGGCGGAGCCGTTCGAAATCACCGGGCGCACCGTACACATCGGCGCCAGTATCGGTATCGCCATCTTCCCCAACGACGGCGAAACCGTGGAGTCCCTGCTAAAGGCTGCGGACACTGCCATGTACGAGGCCAAAGGCGAGGGGCGCGACACCTTCCGCTTCTTCTCATCCGACCTGCGTGAGCAGGTCGAGAAGAGGATGTCGCTCAAGACGGAGTTGCGCCGCGCACTGGATCAAAACGAGCTGGCGCTACACTTTCAGCCGCGCTTCTGTCTGAGCACCGGCGAAATCGTCAGTATCGAATCACTGCTACGCTGGGAACACCCCGAAGAGGGCATCATACTGCCGGGCGAGTTCATCGACATCCTGGAGGAGACAGGGCTGATCGTCCCTGTCGGACAGTGGGTGATGAAAGAGTCCATGAAGCAGGCGCGGGCCTGGCATAACGCCGGACTGACACAGGCGCCCGTTTCGGTCAATGTCTCTGCCAGACAGTTCCGCGGCGCGGATTTCAACGCACTGTTAGAGCACTGCCAGGACGCCTCCGGCCTACTGGAGATAGAGCTCACGGAACGGGTCATCATGGCCGACCCGGAGAGTGCCACCGAGCGCATGAATGGCCTTCGTGAGCTCGGCATCAATATCGCCATGGATGACTTTGGCACCGGCTACTCCTCGCTACTCTACCTCAAGGAGTTCCCCATCAATGTCATCAAACTCGACCGCGGTTTTATCGCCAACCTGCCGGGCAGCGAGCGCGACGCAGCCATCGCACACGCCGTCGTCAGCATGGCCCATGCACTGGATCTGACCGTCGTCGCCGAGGGGATCGAAACCATTGAACAGGCCGACTTCATCAAGCAGATCGGCTGTCATGAGCTACAGGGTTTCCTTGTCTGCCGTCCACGGACCGCCGCCGAGATCGCGGCGATGCTGGCGCGTGGTACACGTATCCCGCTGGAGAGCGGATGGACGCTTACCTAACGCATCACCGTCCACCGGGGGAGTAGTCATGCTCTCTGCGCCTTGGCGGTGGAGTGACCCTGTCTGAGGGGAAGGTGGTGACTTACTCCTCTACAATACGCTTTGCCCACGGTCGGAACTGCAGACCGTAGAACATCTGCAGGTAGCGGCGGGTTTCGTCGCGCTCCAGGTTGGTGACGTATTTCCAGAAGCCGTAGATCCTTGAGAGGGTCATCATGCGGCTGGCGTAACGCTCCCAGGTGTAGCGCGCCTGGATACGCTCCGTTGCCGCTTGAGACATTCGCTGCCAGTAGTCGCTCTCCTGTTCGCAGCGCGCAAAGAACTCTACCAAACTGCGGCTGACCTCTTCGCCGTGGTTGGGGTCGATGTGAAAGCCGGAGGTGCCGTGCTCGATGATCTCCAGCGGCCCGCCATAGTGGGTGGCGAAGGTGGGCAGGCCGCAGGTCATCGCCTCGATCACGGTCAGGCCGAAGGCCTCGAACAGTGCCGGCTGGACGAACACCCCGCGGCGGTCGGCGATGTAACGATAGAGCTCCCCGGCCAGCGGTTTGTCCAACTGCACACCGAGCCAGCGTACCTGTCCGTCCAGCCCGAACTGCTCAAACAGCTGATGCATGCGGGCGATCTGCGCCTGCTCCTCCTGGTCCTGCGATTGGCCGGCGTCGATGTAACCGGCGACCACCACCAGATTGGCCTTCTCCCGCAGGGCATCGTCACGGGCATACCACTCCACTAGGCCGGTGATGTTTTTAATCCGGTCCAGCCGCGCCATGGTGAAGATGATCGGTTTGTCCGGCTGCTGCAGCTGGCCGCGGGCGTCCTGGCGTGGTCCGCCAAAGATCAAGTTACCGAGCTCCTCGTGCAGACCGCGCAGCCGTTTTTCCTCCTCGGTGTAGGGGAAGTAGATCTCCTCATCGGCCCCGGGTGAGACGATGTTGAACTTCGGGTCGAAGACGTTGATGCCGTTGACCACACGGTAGAGCCCCGGCATGGTGAAACTACCGTAGCTTTCGTACTGACCGACGCTCTCGCGCGTGCCGGCAATCTCCTGGTAGGTACTGGTGATGATAAAGTCGGCCGAGTTCATGGCGATGAGATCGGCGGTGAACTGGCTGGCGAAGTGGTAGTGCGGCTCGTTGTCCTGCCAGTAGAGATCGGAGTAGAGGTATTTGGTCTTCTCCAGCGCGTGGGCGATGTTGCACTGGGTCACGCCCAGCTGTTGCGACAGCAGGGTTGCCACCAGGTTGCCGTCGGAGTAGTTACCCACAATCAGGTCGGGGCGCCCTCCCATCTGTGCCTGCACCGCCTGCGCCACTTCGTTAGCGAAACGCTCCAGGTAGGGCCAGACCGAGAAGCGCGAGATCCAGTGCGGCACCACCTCGCCGTTTTCGCTGCGAAACGGTACACGCAGAATGCGCGCATTGCGGGTGCCGATGATCGCCTCCACGGGCTGGTCACAGGTGGTGTTGCCCGCCTCGGGGATGAGGCGGGTGACCACGACGATCTCCGGCTCCAGCTCCAGCCCCTGCTCTTCGATCCGTTGGCGCATCTCCCGCTCCAGTGCGCGTACCTGATCCAGGATATAGACCACCTGGCCGCCGGTATCGGGCAACCCCAGCACCTTGTCCTGGCCGAAGAAGCCGTGGGGCGAGAGGATGGCGATGCGGTAGATCATCGGGATGCGGGCGAGGAAGGCCTCCAGCGTGGCCGGGTCGGGCGCCTCCAGCACATCGGAGAGCATCAGTAGGGTCTCGCGCATCCGTGCCGCATCACGTCCCCAACCGGGCTCGAATCCGAGTCGCTGTAATGCTCCGCCCACCTTATCCCAGTCCGCCTTCGAATCGACCTCCCCCAGGAAGTCCTCCGCCCGGCGCAGGGCGTGCTGAAGGTCGGTCACGCTCGTAATGCGCTGGTTGAGCATCAGCTGCTTTCCCTGGCACTGGTGCACCCGCAGAAACTCCAGCAGATGCTCGGCACCGCGACCATGCACCTGAAACAGCTGGCTGGAGAGGCGACGATTGAGAAACTCCACCCCGCGGCCGATGGAGCGCGCCTCGTGCATGCGCGGGAATTCACGATTAAACGGGGCCAGGTCCAGTTCCAGGGTCCACTCTTCGGCATGGTGCCCGGCCACCAACCGCTCCTTGAACTGCAGGAACTGCTCCACCGGCACCGTCTCGTAGTGCATATGCTCAGCGTGCACCCGCAGATAGGCCCAGCGACCGATACGGGTGCGCAGGGAGAAATAGACCCAGGGCGACTCGATCACCGCCTCCTGGGCAGTGGCAATGAGCTTTTGCAGCTTGGGTGTACAGTAGTGCCCGCCCTCAGCGGTATGACAAAACGACTCATAGGCGTCCCACAGTTCGGAGCGCAGCAAAAGCGGTTTATTAAGACCGAAGAAGTAGCGCAGCAGCAGATAGAGCCCCTGCTTCTCCTCCTGCAGCAACTCTTGCAGCGTCTCGGTCATGCGCTGTCCTCGTCCTCGTGGTCGCAGGTCATCACCTCGCCGAAGAAGTCGTAGTGGTCCGCCCCCTCCAGTATGCCGGTGGCGTACTCACCCTCGGCGAAATAGAGGCGCGGCTGGCCGGCCAGCTCTTCCACTTCGGGGCTGTAGTTGCCGACCACCACACCGAGGGTCTCGCCGCGCAGCATCTCGATGTCGTTACCCGAGTCGCCCGCCACCAGCAGACGATCGGGGGAGAGCCCCCACTTAAGCATCAGATAGCGGATCGCCAGCCCCTTTGAGGCGCGTACCGGCAACAGGTCGAGGTAGGCGTGATGGGAGTAGATCAGTTTGCAGTGGAGGTCGCGCTGGCGCAGGCAGGTACGGAGCTTCTTCATGTCCTCCGCCTTGTCCGGGTCGACAAAGTAGCTGAGCTTGAAGCGGCGCTGCTCGCTCTTCGGCTGCAGCTTGATGCCACGCGCGCCCTGCAGCGCCTTTTTCAGCCCCTCGGGCTTCCACTGATAGTTGATGTGACGGGCCCAGCCCGGGTCCTCCACCATCCTGTTACCGTAGTGGATCTCCGTGCCGACCGAGGTGATGAAGATATCCGGTGTCGGCACACCCCACTCTTTGAGCACCTGCACCGCACTATCGAGGCGCCGCCCGGTGGCGACGCCGAAGGCGATGCGGTCCCCACACTCCTCCAGCCGTGCCAGCAGCTTTTGCAACCCCTCCTTGTCGCCGAGCAGGGTGTTGTCGATATCGCAGATCAGCACCCGGTCCACCGTGGGCAGGCGGCTGCGAGAGAGAGAGAAGCGCCGCTTCTGCTTACGCATCTTACCCAGCACCCGCTTGACCTCGGTCAGATAGGTCTCGACATGACCGCTCCAGGTGTAGGTGTTGCGTGCACCCTTCACCCCGGCGCGGGAGAGGCGCTGCCAGCGGCTCTTGTTGCTCAGCACCGCATAGATCTTCTCGCCCATGGTGTCGGCATCCAGCGGATCGACCAGGTAGCCGCTCTTGCAGCGCTGCATGATGTCGGTAGGACCACCATCCTCGGTGGCGACCAGGGGCAGACCGCTGGCCGCCGCCTCGATGAGGGTCAAACCAAAGGGTTCGGTGAGCGCCGGATTGACGAACACGCCGTGTGTCTGCGCCGCCAGGCGATAGAGGTCGGGAATATCATTGGGTTCGTGGTGCTTGGGGTAGGCGACCTTGCCGTAGAGATCGTACCGGTCGATCTTCATTAAAAGATCCGTGAGCACCTCCCGCGCGCCCTTGTCCATCTTACGGATATCGTCGCGATTGCCGGCCACCACCACCAAGTTGGCCATCTCGCGCAAGTCCGGGTTCTCGGCGTAGGCGCGTACCAGGGTGGCGATGTTCTTGCGCTCATCGGCACGGGAGACGGCCAGGATCATCGGCTTTTTCGGCTCCCGGAGAAAGCGGTCCAGCTCCCTGGCGATGGGCGGGCGCTTCTGTCGCGGCTTCGGTGGCTGAAAGCGGGAGATATCCACCCCCGGCGGGATCACCCGCATCCGCTTGGGGTGGTAGTTGTCGTAGGCCTTATACTGCTGCTCGATCTCCTGGGAGGTACTGGCCACCACCAGCGCGGCGTTGCCCAGGGTGATCTCCTCGGCCTCGATGCGGGTGCTCATATTGTAATTGCGCTCGATGTTCTGCGGCTTGACCCCCTTGTCCTCCAGGCGACGACGCTTGTCGACCCCGAGCGAGTGGCCGGTGTGCATCAGCGGCACACCCAGCAGTTGGGACAGCTTGGCGCCGACATAGCCGGCATCGGCGTAGTGGCTGTGGATGAAGTCGGGTACCTGGCCGACGCGGCGCAGATGTTGCAACGCCTCATCGGTAAAGGCGTCGAGGTAGGGCCAGAGCACCTCCTTGCGGAAGTAGCGGCGCGGCCCCGCGGTGAGGCGTATAATGTGGGCGCCCTCACCAATCTTCTCCTCCGGCTCGGCGTAATCGCTATCCACCTTGGGATCGATCACCTGGCGGGTGAGCAGGTCGACCCGCTCCACATCGGGGTGTTCGGCCAACGCCCTGGCCAGCTCCACCACATATTTCGTCTGGCCGCCGGTATCGGCATCACGGCCCAGTTCCATATTGTGCCCACGGATCAAGCCGTGGACACTGATCATGACAACATACAAACCGCGACTTTCCATTCTCTCTCCCGTCTCTATTTTCCCTCGTCGGTCGTGCCGGGCACGCCCGATTGCTGTTTTGCTTTCGCCCCTCCCCTTCTTATTGCCACTCGGAGAGGACGCGCTGGTAATAACCGCGCTCCGGCAGTACCGCACCACGCACCTCACAGAGGTGGGCGGCGAACCCCAGGGCGTGGCGCAGGGTTTTATGCGGATCCCAACCACGCAATAGCCCCAGGATGGTGACGGCACTGAAGGCATCCCCTGCGCCTACCGTGTCGACCAGTTGCTCCACCGCCACCGGCTCGCCCCGCTCGACGCCGCTGCTATCGACAAACAGCGCCCCTTTATCGCCGCAGGTGACAGTGAGCCGGTCAAAGCCGTACGCATCACGCATGGCCGTGGCCGCGGCGGCCACCTCACCCTCGTAGCCGAGGGCGACCAGCTCCTCATCATTGAGCTTGAGCCACTCCACCCCTTGCAAGAGGCTTGCCACGCGCTCTTGCTGCCACCAAGGTGCACGCAGGTTGATGTCGACAAACTGCGGCAGACCGAGGCCCCGCAGCTGCTCCAGGGTGCGGCGTGAGGTGGGCGCGCGCTCGGCCAGTGACCCAAAATAGAGCAGGCCCGGCTCATTACCGTGCAGGGCCGCAAGGGCCTGTTCGCCGTCGATATGGTCGTAGGCCTGTTCGGGGAGGATGTCGAAGGTGTGGGCGGTGCCCTGCATGGCGATACGCACGATGCCGGTGGGGTGGTCGCCATCCTGCTGCAGGCCGCGACTGTCCATGCCCCACTCGGCCATCGCCTCGCGGACACGCTCACCGCGCCCGTCGGCACCGACTCGGCTGATAAACAGCGGCTCGCAGCCGAAGGCGTGCAGGTGGCGGGCGACATTGAACGGCGCGCCGCCGAGGACTTCGCGACCGTCGGGGAAGGTATCGAACAGCACCTCGCCAAAGATGACGGGGCGCCCCCGCATGGGGGGAAGTTGTTTTTCGCTCATCGTTCTTCTGCTCCGCGCCGGGTATACCGGGTATACCCGAACGGTCAGTCAGTATGAGTCTGAACCCTATAGCTTGGGATGCTTTCGGTTAGAAAAAGTTCAGGAGTTGCTCTCGGTACTGCATCAGGGCCACCACAACCACGGCCAAAACCACCAGCCACAGCCACCTCCCGCGGCGGCGCGGCTGCTTGAACAGGCTACGGTTGGCCCATTCCTGTTCTGCCTTGTTCAAATCGTCTTTCACGGCATTCCCACAGGATTTGGTCGGATTATCTACCATGCAACAATTAAGCCCTGAGTACAACCCAGACGATCACATAGCGTGAGGCGTGAGCAGGATGTCTGTTGCCATATTCCATATCAGGCGGTAGCAAACCCAGCCATTCAAACAGCTCTGCGCCTCTGCGGTTAGTTTTTGGGGTAAGTAGTTACTCAGCTGTTACAATAGCCTCATCCCTTTTCCAGGTGTCTCCATACCGTGTCAGGACTCAACCCCAGCCAAAAAGAGGCAGTACACTACATCGACGGCCCCCTGCTGGTGCTGGCGGGTGCCGGTTCAGGCAAAACGCGGGTGATCACACAGAAGATCGCCTACCTCATCCAGCAGTGCGGCATCTCACCGGCACACATCGCCGCGGTCACCTTCACCAACAAGGCGGCGCGCGAGATGAAGCAGCGGGTGGGCCAACTGCTCAAAGGCAGGGAGACGCGTGGGCTGCGCGTCTCCACCTTTCACACCCTGGGACTCGATATCATCCGCCGCGAGCTGGCTACCCTGGGCTACAAGCCGGGCTTCTCCATCTTCGATGCCGCCGACAGCGCCGGTCTGATGCGCGAATTGCTGCGCAAGGAGGGGGGGGACGATGAGTTGGAGCGGGAGATGCAGCGACAGATCTCCAGCTGGAAGAACGCCTTCATCGGGCCGGAGCAGGCCTTGGCCGGGGCCGAGGACCCGATGGCGCACAACGCCGCCCTGCTCTACGCCAGCTACAACCGCCACCTCAAGGCCTTCAACGCGGTCGACTTCGATGATCTCATCATGCTGCCGGTGCTGCTGTTCGAGCAGCATCCGGAGCTGCTGGAGAAGTGGCAGAACCGCATTCGCTACCTGCTGGTGGACGAGTACCAGGATACCAACGCCACCCAATACCGGCTGGTCAAACGGCTGGTGGGGCTGCGCGGGGCGCTCACCGTGGTGGGCGACGACGATCAGTCCATCTACGCCTGGCGCGGCGCACAGCCGGAGAACCTGGCGCTTTTGAGCAAGGACTTTCCCGGCCTCAAGGTGATCAAGCTGGAGCAGAACTACCGCTCCATGGGGCGTATCCTCAAATCCGCCAACCAGCTCATCGCCAACAACCCCCACGTGTTCGAGAAAAAACTCTGGAGTGAGCTGGGCCACGGCGACCCGCTACGGGTGATCAACTGCGCCGACGAAAAGGACGAAGCGCTCAAAGTCGCCTCCGCCATTCTACACAGCACCTTTCAGTACAAGACGCCCTACAACGACTTTGCCATCCTCTACCGCGGCAACCACCAGTCACGGCTGTTCGAGCAGGCGCTGCGCGAGCACAAGATCCCCTACACCCTCTCCGGCGGCAACTCCTTCTTCTCCCACACCGAGGTGAAGGACATCATGGCCTACCTGCAGCTGCTGGTGAACCCGGACAACGACACCGCCTTCCTGCGCGTGGTCAACACCCCGCGGCGGGAGCTCGGCGCCGCCACCGTGGAGAAGCTGGGCGCCTACGCCACCTCACGCGGCATCAGTCTGTTCACCGCCAGCTTCGAGCTGGGCCTCAAATCCCAAATCAACGAGCGGGCCCACGCGCGGCTCAGCCGCTTCGTCCACTGGCTGGTGGAGATCGGCGACCGCGCCCGCCGCGGCGACCCCGTGGCGGCGGTGCGTGAGATGATCCGCGACATCGACTACCAGAGCTGGCTCAACGACAACAGCCGCGACCTCAAACAGGCCGAGCGGCGCATGGCCAACGTCGAAAGCCTTATCGACTGGATCAAGCGCATGGCCGACGACCCGGAAAACGCCAGCGACGACCTGACCGAGATGGTCGCCAAGATGGCGCTGATGGATATCCTCGAGCGCCAGAACGAGGAGGAGGCGGGCGACACCGTGCGCCTGATGACCCTACACGCCGCTAAGGGGCTGGAGTTCCCCCACGTCTTCCTGGTCGGCATGGAGGAGGAGCTGCTACCCCACCGCGTCTCCATCGAGGAGGACAACATCGAGGAGGAGCGCCGTCTGGCCTACGTCGGCATCACCCGCGCCCAACGCACCCTGACCATGACCCTCGCCAGCCGCCGCCGCCGTGCCGGCGAACTGATGCGCTGCGAACCCAGCCGCTTCCTCGCCGAACTGCCCGAAGAGGACCTGCAGTGGGAGGGCAAGGGGATCGAGGTATCGCCGGAGGAGCGCCAGGAGCGCGGCAAGGCCCACCTGGACCTGCTCAAGGGGATGCTCGGGGGCTGATATACACTCCTACGCAGAGCGTGGGAGCGAGAATCAACCTCGCCTCTCGCACAGGCGGTGCGGTTCGCAGCGCTCACCGCATCAATGGTGATAAACGGTACCTCTCGTTCCCACGCTCTGCGTGGGAATGCCCATGCCGCCGCACTTCGTAGCCGTCTCTGGCCCCATCCTGGCTTCCCTCTCACGCATGACT
>JBNJGC010000074.1:6810-12073 GCA_051747405.1 Pseudomonadota bacterium | reverse complement strand
CGCTGATACAGATCTCGCTGGTCGGTACCCAGCTGTCGCACTACAACATCCCGGGCCTGCTGGATGGTCAGTCGCTCACCCCGCTGGCGGTACTCCTGATCGCCCTGCTGGACATCTTTGCCATCAGCGTGAGCATCTTCCTCATCGCCATCATCATTCAGGCGATCAGCAGCTGGATAAACCCCGGCCAGTACAATCCGGTGCTGGGGGTATTGCACAGCCTGACCGAACCGCTGCTGCGCCCGGCACGGCGGCTATTGCCGCCCATCTCCGGCATCGACCTCTCACCACTACTGGTGATACTGGCGCTACAGGTGCTGAAAATGCTCGTGCTGGGCCTGGCACTGGGTTGAGATGGAGGCCCTTGTGCGACTGGCAGAACACTATCCCGGCGCTGAGTCGGCACCGCCAGCCGCCGGCCAGCCGGGAGGGCAAAACCGCCCTCCTCACAACCGACGCCGGATCCCGGCCTGCATGACCAGATAAACCTTGTTATTATTTCAATTTTCAATATATTAGGGGCCCCCGGAGGGTTACACCATCAAAACCTTGCCGCCCTTCACAAAAATCGGGACAAAAACTGGCAGCCGCCGCATCAATATGAAATAACTCCTTGTCGGCAGACGAAAACACAGCGAAAAGAAGGCAGTACATGGCTAACAAACGCTTCACCGAACAGATGCATGCCTATGGGCAATGGAAAGAAGATCTGATTGCCGGCATCAACGACTACCAAAAATGGCTCCATACCCACGACATGGGTAGCTCGGAGGATGAGCTGCGCATCTACGAGAGCATCAACGCCCTGCGCTCCGACAAGCTCACCATCGGCTTCGTCGCCGAGTTTGCCCGCGGCAAGACCGAGCTCATCAACGCCATCTTCTTCTCCGAATACGACCGCCGCCTGCTCCCCTCCGAGGCCGGGCGCACCACCATGTGCCCCACCGAGCTCTACTACGATAACGAGCAGAAACAGTCCTATATCCGCCTTCTGCCCATCGAGACACGGCTCAAAGACACCAGCATCGCCGAATACAAGACCGACCCGATCCACTGGAGCCACATCGACCTGGATCTGGACAACGCCGACAACATGGCCGAGGCCTTCCGCGAGATCGTCAAAACCAAGAGCGTCCCCCGCGAAGAGGCGCAGAAACTCGGCCTCTACTCCGATGCCGATACCCACCTGAACCAACCCGACGGCTCCCCGCCCGATGAGATCGACATCCCGCTCTGGCGCCACGCCCTCATCAGCTTCCCCCATCCACTGCTCAAGCAGGGGCTGGTGATCCTCGACACCCCCGGCCTCAACGCCCTGGGCAGCGAGCCGGAGCTGACCCTCAACATGCTGCCGCGGGCGCAGGCGGTGATGTTCATCATGGCCGCCGACACCGGCGTGACCAAATCCGACCTCGACATGTGGGTACACAACGTCAAACCCATGCGCAAAGGGCGGGACAAGGGGACCGTGGTCATCCTCAACAAGGTCGACACCCTCTGGGACGATCTCAAAACCCTCCCGGAGATCGAGAAGACCGTCACCGATCAGTGCAAAAAGGCGGCCCAGACCCTCGGTATCGACGCCAGCACCGTCTACCCGGTCTCGGCGCAGAAGGGGCTACTGGCCAAGATCCGCCACGACGAAGAGATGCTCGAGCGCAGCAACATCCTCAGCCTCGAAGGGATCCTGGCCAACGAGATCCTCCCCTATCAGCAAGAGCTGGTGCGTGAGCACGTCAAGGAGGATGTGGGCGCCATGATCAAAGAGTCCCGCGACCTGCTCGCCTCACGCTTCAAGTCGATCAAGGGGCAGCTGGAAGAGCTGCACGGACTCAGCGGCAAGAACAACGAGGTCATCGAGCACCTGATGCAGAAGACACGCGAAGAGCAGGTGGCCTACCACAAGAACGTCGAGAGCTTTAACGCCAACAAAAAGATCCTCTCCGAACAGAGCCGCAAGCTTCTCTCCATGCTCAGCCTCACCAAGCTGGACAAGCTGGTCTCCAAGAGCCGCGAATCGATGACCGGCACCTGGACCACCCACGGGCTCAAACATGCGATGAAGACCTTCTTCGACGGCATCAGCGAGATGCTCAAGGAGGTGGACGACTACTCCGAACAGCTCAACCGCCTGGTCACCACCGTCTACCACAAATTCCAGTCCGAGCACGGGCTGGAGGGGATCGAACCGGTGCTCTACGACATCGACAAATACGTCAAGGAGATGGACCGCCTCTACGAGGAGGCCGAGGCCTTCCGTAACAGCCCCGTCACCGTCATGACCGAGCAGCACTACGTGGTAAAGAAATTCTTCATCTCCCTGGTCAGCCACGCGCGCAACGTCTTCTTCAAGGCCCACCGCGACGCCGAGAACTGGAGCAAGGCGGTAATGTCCCCGCTGGTCCAACAGATCAAGGACCACAAAGAGACCATGGACAAGCGCCTGGAGAACCTGCGCAAGATCAACGAGTCCCGCGACACCCTCGAGGCCCGCATCGCCGAGCTGAAAAAGAACGGCGCCACGGTGAGGCAGCAGTACGAGGAGATCAACGCCATCCTCAAGGTCATCAACCGACCGCTGGACACCGATGCCGGCAACAAACCCGCCGCCGCAGCCAAGGCCGGCTAGCGGACGCCGCCCGGTCCGCCCCACAGCGCCGAGAGTGACCGCCGGCGCACCGGGCTTGCACCGGCCACAGGGGCTCATTAGACTTGCGGCACCGAATTCTTCGTCCGACACAAGATAGCCAATGCCCGAATCCATCCCGGTCGACTCCGTCGGCCTGGTCACTCCACAGCAGCAGCGCTTCGACACCCCGCTCGAACTCGACTGCGGGCGTTCCCTGGCGTCCTACGAACTGATCTACGAGACCTACGGCCAGCTCAACGCCAAGCGTGACAACGCCATCCTCATCTGCCACGCCCTCTCCGGCGATCAGCACGCCGCCGGCTACCTGAGCATGGAGGATCGCAAACCCGGCTGGTGGGACGCCGCCATCGGCCCCGGCAAACCCATCGACACCAACCGCTTCTTCGTCGTCAGCCCCAACAACCTCGGCGGCTGCAAGGGCTCCAGCGGCCCCAACACCCTCAACCCCGAGACCGGCAAACCCTGGGGACCGGACTTTCCCATCGTCACCGTGCGCGACTGGGTGGAGAGTCAGGCCCGACTGGCCGACGTGCTCGGCATCGAGCAGTGGGCCGCAGTGATCGGCGGCTCCCTCGGCGGCATGCAGGTACTCCAGTGGGCCATCGACTACCCCGATCGACTGCGCCACGCCGTGGTCATCGCCGCCGCCCCCAACCTCACCGCGCAGAACATCGCCTTCAACGAGGTAGTGCGCCAAGCCCTACGCTCCGATCCCGACTTTCACGACGGTCGCTACTACGAACACGACGTGGTCCCGGCCCAGGGGCTGAAGATCGCCCGCATGCTCGGCCACATCACCTACCTCTCCGACGACGCCATGCGTAAGAAATTCGGCCGTGAACTGCGCGAGGGGAAGATCAGCTTCGGCTTCGATGTGGAGTTCCAGGTGGAGAGCTATCTGCGCTACCAGGGGGAGAGCTTCGTCGACCGCTTCGACGCCAACACCTACCTACTGATGACCAAGGCGCTGGACTACTTCGACCCGGCCGCCGCCCACGACGGCGATCTCTCCGCCGCCCTGGCCGAGGTCCGTGCCAAGTTCCTGGTGCTCTCCTTCACCAGCGACTGGCGTTTCTCGCCGGAGCGCTCGCGGGAGATCGTCAAAGCGCTGGTCGACGGCGATAAGACCGTCAGCTACGCCGAGATCGAGGCCCACCACGGCCACGACGCCTTTCTCATCCCCATCCCCCACTACTTCGACATCTTCCGCTCCTACATGGAGCGGATCGCCGCGGAGAGTGAGTCATGAGCGCATTACGCCCCGACCTTGAGATCATCAGCCAGTGGATCGAACCGGGCAGCCGCGTGCTGGACCTGGGCTGCGGCGACGGCACCCTGCTGGAGCACCTCAAGCGTGAACGCAACGTCGATGGCTACGGCCTGGAGATCGACCCGGAGAACATCGTCGCCTGCATCGAGCGCGGCGTCAGCGTGATCCAGAGCGACCTGGATGCCGGCCTGAGCGACTACTTCGACGGCAACTCCTTCGACTACGTGGTAATGACCCAGACCCTACAGGCGACCCACTACCCCAGCCGCCTGCTCAACGAAATGTTGCGCGTCGGTCGCGAAGGCATCGTCACCTTCCCCAACTTCGGCCACTGGAGAAGCCGCGCCCAGATCGCCCTGGGGGGCCACATGCCCGTCTCTCGCGCCCTGCCCAACGAGTGGTACGACACCCCCAACATCCACCTCTGCACCCTCACCGACTTTGAGCAGCTGTGCCAACGCCTGGACATCGCCATCCTCCAGCGCAACGTGGTCGACACCGCCCACCGCAGCCACCTGGGGATGCGGCTACTGCCCAACCTGCTCGGCGAGATCGCCCTCTACCGCTTTCAGCGCGGCGGTCAGTAAGCCCCGGCCACAGCCGTAGGCCAGGCTACCCCCTCAGAACAGATAGGGCCGAACGATGGTGAAGACACCGATGAGCACCACCGACGCCCCGGCCAGATGCATCACGCCCTTGCGGCGCAGCAGCGCGGTGAGTTTGCCGGCGAAGATCCCCATCGCCAGCAGGTTGGGCAGGGTACCCAGGCCGAAGCTCAGCAGCAGCAGCGCCCCCTCCAGCGCACTCCCCGCCGAGATCGCCCAGATAAGGGCGCTGTAGACCAGGCCGCAGGGGAGCCAGCCCCAGACGATCCCCATCACCAGTGCCTGCGAGGGGCGCTTGACCGGCAGCAGCTTGCGACCGTAGGGCTCGATAAAGCGCCACAGCCGACCGCCCAGCTTCTCCAGCCGGGTCATACCGAACCACCAGCCACCCAGATAGAGGCCCATGGCAATCATGAACAGCCCTGCGATCACCTGCAGCAGCGACTGCGCCTGATTGATCGCCACCATATTGGCCGCCAGCGCTCCGATACCGCCGAACAGTGCCCCGGCGACGGTATAGCTGGTAAGCCGACCGATATTGTAGTTGATAAGATAGGGCAGCAGCGCAGAGAACTTGCCGCGCACACGCTCCGGCAGGCCAAAGCTGAGCGCACCGACGATACCGCCGCACATGCCCACACAGTGGACCCCGCCGAACAGGCCTACCAAAAAGGCCGCAAAGTAAGTAATTTCAATCATCGTTCTTCACTATTTTCACCGCTAACCGCAGAGACACAA
>JBNJGC010000074.1:0-6710 GCA_051747405.1 Pseudomonadota bacterium | reverse complement strand
CTTTCCGGCGTACCAGACCAATAACAGCACCGGCACGCCGAGCAAGGTGGTGAGGATAAAGAAGTTCTCGTACCCCCACGCATCGACGATACCACCCGAGTACCCCCCCAGCAACTTCGGGAACAGCGTCATCATGGAGCTGAAGATGGCGTACTGCATCGCGGTGAAGGAGATATTGGTCAGGCTGGAGAGAAAGGCGATAAACGCGGCGCTGGCCATCCCCGCGCTGATGTTGTCCGCCGCGATCACCGCCACCAGTACGGTCAGCTCATTACCGGTGTGGGCCAGCAGCAGAAACAGCAGGTTGGTCCCCGCCGAAAGCAGCGCGCCGATCAACAGCATGCGCATCACCCCGTAACGTACCGTCAGGGTCCCGCCCAGAAAGCCCCCCAACAGCACCATAAACAGGCCGAAGGTCTTGGTGATGGTGGCGATCTCATCCTTGTTGAAGCCCATATCCTGGTAGAAGACGTTGGAGATCACCCCCAGCACGATATCGGAGACGCGATAGAACCCCACCAACAGCAGCAGTATCAACGCACTGTGCAGTCCATAGCGGCGGAAGAAGTCCACCACCGGGGCGATATAGGTCTCACGCAGCACCGCCCGCTCCGCCACACCCAGGGCCACGGCGAGGCGCCCCACCAGCAGGGCCGCTGCCGCCGCACCGAGTAGCCGCAGCGCCTCGGCGACAAAACCGCCCACATGGCCGTTCAGACCCAAGCCGGAGAGCCCCTGATCGATGGCCGAGGCCACCGGCTGCAGCTGCAGATAGGCGGCGATCAGCCCGCCCACCATCAGCGCGAAGAGCAGCAGAAAGCGCAGATAGGAGGAGAGCCCGTGCAGGTAGCGACTCTCGGAGGCGGAGGTATCCGGCTCGCGGATGAGCAGCGTCGTGGCCACCCCCACCAGCATCGCCCCGCCCATGCAGAGATAACTCAACATCCAGGCGGTATAGCTGTACTCCGCCTTGCTCGAACCGAAAGCCGAGGCCAGATAGAGCGCCCCCGCCCCCGCCACCACCATCCCCAGCCGGTAGCCGGCCATATAGGTGGCCGAGAGCAGCGCCTGCATCTCGCTCTCGGCCACCTCGATGCGCAAGGCATCGATAACGATATCCTGGGTCGCGGCGGAGAAGCCCAGCAGCACCGCCGCCAGCGCCATCGCCGAGAGTGCCCCCTCGCCGCTGGCCGGGTCGATCCCGGCCATGGCCACAATGGCGCCGATCACCGCCGACTGCGCCACCAGCAGCCAGGCGCGGCGCCGCCCCAGCATGCGCGTGAGCAGCGGCAGCGGCAGCTTGTCGATCACCGGCGCCCAGACGAACTTGAACGAATAGCCCAGCGCCGCCCAGCTGAAATAGGTCACCGCCGCACGCTCCACCCCCGCCTCGCGCAGCCACAGCGAGAGCGAGGAGAAGATCAGCAGCAACGGCATTCCGGCAGAGAAACCGAGAAAGAGCATGGCGACGACCTGCGGGCGGGTCCAGGCCCGCCAGGTCTCACGCCAGCTGTGAAGCTGTTTATCGGAGAACAGTGCCACTAGAGTGTATAGTCGTAGTCGATGATCAGCGGCGCGTGGTCCGAGAAGCGCTCCTTCTGATAGATATCCGCCTCCTTCACCCGCGACTCCAGACCCGGCGTGATCACCTGATAGTCGATCCGCCAGCCCGTGTTGTTGGCCCAGGCCTGGCCGCGATTGGACCACCAGGTGTAGCGCTCGGGGCGCGGGTCGACCACGCGGAAGGCATCGACAAAGCCCATCGGGCCGAACACCTTGTCCAGCCAGGCGCGCTCCTCGGGCAGACAGCCGGAGTTCTTCTGGTTGGCCTTGAAGTTCTTGATGTCGATCGCCTTGTGCACGATATTCCAGTCACCGCAGATGATGAACTCACGGCGCTGACGACGCATCTTGCGCATCCGCTCCTCGAAGCGATCCATAAAGCGGTACTTGACCTGCTGGCGCTCCTCCTTGGCCGAACCGGAGGGCAGATAGAGGGAACAGACCGAGAGCTTACCCGCCGTTGTCGTAAAGTCGGCCTGGATGAAGCGCCCTTCGGCATCCATGTCCTCGAACCCCTCACCCAGACCGCGAATCACCCTCTCCGGCTCACGCCGGCTGTAGATCGCCACGCCGGAATAGCCCTTCTTCTCGGCATCGAAAAAGTAGGCGTGGAAGCCCTCGGGGTAGTGCAGCGCCGCCTCCAGCTGATGCTCCTGCGCCTTGGTCTCCTGGATGCAGACCACATCCGGCCGGGCCTTGACCATCCACTCGAAAAAACCCTTGCGGGCGGCGGCGCGAATGCCGTTGAGATTGGCGCTGACAATGCGCATGAAAGCTCCCGGAGGTAAATGAACAGTGGGCGGAATCTTAGCAAGCCAGGCATAAAAAGGCACGATGCGCCCTGCCCCGGCCGCTGTTACAATAACTACCGCAACCCATTTGGATAAGTTATTTCACCGCAAAGACGCGGAGGCGCAAAGTTTCAGGTGCACACCGGTTGAACCCTGACATTTAAACCACAGCCTTCGCATAAGAGTTACATCCATGCCCCGTTTAAGCAGGGCATCTTTGCGCCTCGGCAATGTGCTCCATGCATTGTCTACCACCGCCTTCCATGGCGGCCTCAGCGCCTTTGCGGTTAATTTTCATGCGCGTATCGCCAACAGCATTCTATCAATCGAACAGACAGCCTCGGGAGTATCCATGCAGGACTACAAACGTGAATTTATCGAATTTGCCATCGAGAACAACGTACTACGCTTCGGCGAATTCACCCTCAAGTCCGGTCGCGTCAGCCCCTACTTCTTCAACGCCGGGCTGTTCAACACCGGTGAGCACCTCACGCGCCTGAGCCGCTTCTACGCCGCGGCCATCCAGGACTCCGGCATCGACTTCGACACCCTCTTCGGCCCCGCCTACAAAGGCATCCCGCTGGCGGCCACCACCGCCGTGGCGCTGTTCGACCGCCACCAGCGCAACATCCCCTACTGCTTTAACCGCAAAGAGGCGAAGGACCACGGCGAGGGGGGCAACATCGTCGGCGCACCGCTGGAGGGGCGCATCCTCATCATCGACGACGTGATCACCGCCGGCACCGCCATCGGCGAGGCGATGGCGATCATCCAGGCCGCCGGCGCCGAGGCCGCCGGCGTCGTCATCGCCCTGGACCGCCAGGAGAAGGGCAAGGGCGAACTCTCCGCCATCCAGGAGGTGGAGCAGAACTTCGGCCTCAAGGTCGCCAGCATCATCACCCTTGCCGACCTGATGGACTACCTGGAGGGCGACAGCCAGATGGCCGAGCACCTGGAGGCGATCCAGGCCTACCGCGACCGTTACGGGGTATAAAACGGGTTGGCGTCCACATCTCGACGCGGCCCGGTCTTTCGGCGGGCACGGCCCGCCCTATCCAACAACGGCGCCTGAATCTCCACAGGGCGCCCCGTGACCGCCGTACTGTGGCGGCCAACCCCTACCTGAACCCACAACAGGAGGCACCATGCAGCTACCCACCAAAGACGCCCAGACCGACCTGGTCAACGAGCACTACGCGGTGATCTACTCCCCCAAAAAGAGCCGCAACCGCTTCCCCGACAACTGCGTCACCGTCTACGAGAACGAGTTGGAGGCCATCAACGCGGCCGATGCTGAAAAAAGCCTCTATGCCGCCAAGGTGATCGGCCCCTCCCGCTCCTCCGAGGGCTTCATGCTCTACTACCTGGCCCACTGGCTCACCTGATGGAGTGCCGCCCCGGCTGCGGCGCCTGCTGCATCGCCCCCTCCATCAGCTCCCCCATCCCCGGCCTGCCCGAAGGCAAACCGGCAGGCGTGCGCTGCGTACAACTGGATGAAAACAACCTCTGCCGCCTCTTCGGCCAAGAGGAGCGCCCACGCATCTGCCGCAACTTCCCGGCGAGCCACGAATGCGGCGAGGAGCGTCGTGAGGCACTGGTCAGGCTTGAGGAGCTGGAAGCTGCGACCCGCTGAGACACTCCTCGCCCGTCATGCCGTGGAGTCCACCTCTCGAGAGGTGGCCCTCCACCCGGTTTAGACGCCGACAGGCATAAGGCGGGCCGTGCCCGCCAACCGATGACCCGGCCAGCTTTCGCCATGGCGCCCGCGAGTGCCCTATACCTGTCACGCCTTCAGGCTGTTCATGCCCTCATCGGCCCACACCACCGCCTCCAGGAAACACTCCCGATAGTCTCCCGCACTGAGCGTCGATTCGTTTAGCTGCTGCCAGGCGCCCTTTTCATAGTTGACCACCTCGGCCAGCACCTCCCCGATCGCCCCCTCCCGCTCGAGCAAGGCCCCCTTTACCGTGCCGCTCAGGGGCAACTCACTCAGCAGCTCCGCCATGGGACGGTCCATCAGCGCATCGAGCACGGAGAAGAGCCCGGCGGTAAAGTATTGGTCGCGATCGACCGTACACCCGCGCTTGAGCGCCAGCAGTTCACACATCCGTGCACGCATCAGCGCGGTGCGCATCAGCTCCTTGGGTTTGTCATCGATGCGGACCATCAGCAACAGACTGACCCAATTCTTGATGGTATTGATGCCGATAAGGACCAACGCGCGGTGGACCGACTCGATCTCCTTGCCAAAGCCGAAAGCGGCCGAGTTGATATAACGCAGCAGGCGGTAGGTGAGGGAGACATCCTGGACGATAAGCTGCTCGAGCTCCTCCATGTCCGCCTCCGGGTCCTGCAACTTGGCCAACAGGTTGAGAATCACCAGCCGGTTGGCCGGAAGACTGCGCCCCTCGATAATGTGGGGCTTACAGAAAAAATAACCCTGAAAGTAGTCGAAGCCCAGCTCTTTGCACAGCGCGTACTCTTCGTGGGTCTCCACCTTTTCCGCCAGCAACTTGACGTCATACGGCGCCAACTGGGCAATCCGCCGCTCAAGCTGCTCCCGGCTTTGCCCCATCACCTCCAGCTTGACGATGTG
The DNA here is from genome assembly GCA_051747405.1 of Pseudomonadota bacterium. Classification (GTDB taxonomy): domain Bacteria; phylum Pseudomonadota; class Gammaproteobacteria; order Thiohalomonadales; family Thiohalomonadaceae; genus JAPHTQ01. The sequence continues at coordinate 1,760 of JBNJGC010000074.1, read as the reverse complement.
GGCTATCTCCAGCATGGGCGCGAACCGCTCACAGTACTCGAAATCGTCCAGCGCGATGATGAAGCGCCTTGCCGCCAATTCACGCAGGCCCTCCAGCACGGCTTCGTCGGGCTCGATATCCTCCAGGATCTCCAGCACCACCTGCTGGTTGTCCAGTGGGATCGGGTGATCGCCCCGAATGAAGCTGGCGGTGAGATTGAAAAAGGCGGTGCGACGCCCGACGATGCTCTTCAGGCCGATATCCAGCACACTACTGATGAGCACCTCGATAGTGGCGCGATCGCCGTCGACAAAGTCGGCAAAGTTGCCGTTGCCGGCGCGGTAGAGCAGCTCGTAGGCGACGACCTGCTGCTTGCGGTCATAGATCGGTTGGCGGCCCACGAAGATGGACTGCGCCAGATTCTCCCCATCCATGTAACTTTTCCCATTCATTGTGGTCCTACCGTTTATCGGTAGCAGCCAACACGGTGGTTGAAATTCCCCACCGAGCCTATACCCCTCCGACCGGCAGAGTGTTGTATTTGATCTAAACTTACACTGTTCCGCCGGGCTGCGAAAGCCTGCAATTTGTCGTAATCCCGAGGTAATTCCCCTTGCAACTCAATGGTTTATTTCACTTCTCCTGGTGGGAAGTGGTGCTCTACACCCTCCTGCTGACCCACATCACCATCGCCGCGGTGACCATCTTCCTGCATCGCCACCAGGCCCACCGCTCGCTGGAACTGCACCCGGTGGTGAGCCACTTCTTCCGCTTCTGGCTCTGGATGACCACCGGCATGATCACCCGCGAGTGGACCGCCATCCACCGCAAACACCACGCCAAGTGCGAGACCGAGGCGGACCCGCACAGCCCGCAAACCCGCGGCCTGCGTGAGGTATTACTGCGCGGCGCCGAGCTCTATCAAACCGAAGCGGACGACAAACAGACCCTGGCCCAATACGGCAAGGGCACCCCCGACGACTGGCTGGAGCACAAACTCTACAGCCGCTACCCCTATCTTGGCATCAGCCTGATGATGCTGATCGACCTGGCCATCTTCGGCCCCATCGGCCTCACCGTCTGGGCGGTGCAAATGGTCTGGGTCCCGCTGCTCGCCGCCGGCGTCATCAACGGCGTCGGCCACTACCTCGGCTACCGCAACGCCGAGGCCCCCGACGCCTCCGCCAACATCCTCCCCTGGGGCATCCTCATCGGCGGCGAAGAGCTGCACAACAACCACCACGCCTGGCCCGGCTCGGCCCGGCTCTCCTATCAACGCTGGGAGTTCGACATCGGCTGGCTCTACATCCGCCTGCTGCAAAAGGCCGGGCTGGCACGGGTCAAGCGCGTCAACCCCACCCCGGCGCGCCAGCTCAATGACGCCCCCCTCGACAGCGAGGCAGTGCGCGCCATCGTCAACAGCCGCATGCAGATCCTCGCCCACTACGGTCGCCAGGTAATGAAACGGATACACAAAGCCGAACTCAAGCGCGTCGCCGACAACCGCAACCTCAAAGGCATACTCAAACGCGCCAAACCGCAACTGCTGCGCGACTGCCAAGGGCAGTGCCAAAACCTCACCCATGCCCTCAAAGAGAGCGACGCCCTGAGCCAGGCCTACGCCTACCGCCAACGCCTGCAGGCGATCTGGCAGCAGACCGCCGCGCAACCGGAAAAAGCGCTAGAGGCCCTGCAACAGTGGTGCCGCGACGCCGAGACCAGCGGCAACCGCTACCTGCAGAACTTCGCCCGACAGCTATCCGGCTACCGCAACGCATGA
>JBNJGC010000073.1:0-12330 GCA_051747405.1 Pseudomonadota bacterium | reverse complement strand
GGCGTGATTGAACTGGTAGACCACCTTGTGATCCGGCTCGTCACCGGGAAACTTCAGATCACCAAAGCCGTCATCCTCCTGAGCCGTACCACTGCGCCCGTGGCCCAGAGCGGCAACGCCCACACCGGCCAGGGCACCACCCAGCAAGCGGCGACGAACGCCATTGAATCGCCGCTTAAGACCCGCTGGCTGCTTCTTACCGGACATAAATCTCTCCTGCATAACTGAGGGGTGGATAAAATGAGACCACCAAGCCGCCCAACAGTTTCCGCAGCCCGGTCTGCTCCCATCGGCTTGAACCGAACTAGAGCTTCATGTCCTCAAAGAATTTCTTCACCCCGTCCAGCCAGGAGCTATGCTTGGGGCTGTGTTTGCCGTTGGCCTTCATGGTCTTGTCAAACTCCTGCAGCAGTTCTTTCTGCTTGCTGGTGAGGTTGACCGGAGTCTCGACCATGATTTTGCACATCAGATCGCCGGTGTGGTGACCGCGCACCGACTTGACCCCTTTGCCACGCAGGCGAAACATCTTACCGCTCTGGCTCTCCGCCGGCACCTTGAGCTTGACCCGGCCATCGAGGGTCGGCACCTCCAGCTCGCCGCCCAGGGCGGCGGTGGTGAAGCCGATGGGCACTTCGCAGTAGAGATCGCTACCGTCTCGGGTGAAGATCGGATGGGGGCGCACGTTGATCTGCACGTAGAGATCCCCGGGCGGTCCGCCGTTCTCCCCCGCCTCGCCCTCGCCGGAGAGACGAATACGATCGCCGTTGTCGACCCCGGGCGGCACCTTGACCGAGAGGGTCTTTTGCTGCTGCACCCGACCCTCTCCGTGACAAGCCGGACAAGGATCGGTGATCACCTGACCGTTGCCGTGGCAGCGCGGGCAGGTCTGTTGCAGTGAGAAAAAGCCCTGCTGCATGCGAACCTGACCCTGGCCGTGGCAGGTGGGGCAGGTGGTGGGGCTGGTGCCCTTTTTCGCCCCGCTGCCATCGCACTCTTCACAGTTGACGAAGGTGGGTACACGGATCTTTACCGTGGTGCCCGCCACCGCCTCTTCCAGGCTCAGCTCCAGGTTGTAGCGCAGATCGGCACCGCGGAAGACGCGACCGCCGCCATGACCACCGCCCCCGCCGAAGATATCGCCGAAGACGTCGCCGAAGATATCGGAAAAGGAGGCGCCACCGCCGCCGAAACCACCGGGGCCGCCGGGGCCACCCCCCATACCGCCCTCGACGCCGGCGTGGCCGAACTGATCATAAGCGGCGCGCTTTTGCGCATCGCCCAGCACATCGTAGGCTTCGCGGGCCTCGCCGAACTTGGCCTTAGCCGCTTCGTCGTCCGGGTTGCGGTCCGGGTGGTACTTCATCGCCAGCTTTTTGAAGGCCTTTTTGATTTCGGCCTCGGTGGCATTGCGCTGAACACCCAGTACCTCGTAGTAATCACGTTTGGACATAATCTTGCTCAGTTACACTCACAGTTTTCTCAGCAATCCGCCCAACGGAGACGACGCCAGGGGGTAGACCCGCCTGGCGTCGTAGAGCGGCTGCTAGGACATCGGCTTACTTCTTGTTGTCGTCCACCTCTTCGAACTCGGCGTCGACAACATCATCGCCGCTATCGCCACCGGCGGACTGACCGCCCTCGGCACCACCGGCTTCGGCGCCTGCTGCACCGCCCTGCTCCTGGTTCTGGGCGTAGAGCTTTTCGGCCATCTTACCAGAGGCTTCGGTGAGCGCCTGGGTCTTGGCCTCGATGTCGGCCTGATCGTCACCCTTCATCGCCTCTTCCAGCTCCTTGATGGCCGCCTCGATCTTCTCCTTCTCCGCAGCCTCCAGCTTGTCACCCAGCTCGTCCATCGACTTGCGGGTGGCGTGGATCATGCTATCGGCCTGGTTGCGGGCGGAGACCAGCTCGTGGAACTTCTTGTCCTCATCGGCATGGGCTTCGGCGTCCTTGACCATCTTTTCGATCTCTTCATCGCTAAGGCCCGAGGAGGCCTTGATGACGATGTTCTGCTCCTTGCCGGTGCCCTTATCCTTGGCCGAGACGTTGAGGATACCGTTGGCGTCGATATCGAAGCTCACCTCGATCTGCGGCACACCGCGCGGGGCCGGCGGGATGTCGGCCAGGTCGAAACGGCCCAACGATTTGTTGGCCGCCGCCTGTTCGCGCTCGCCCTGCAGCACATGCACGGTCACCGCGGTCTGGTTGTCGTCAGCGGTGGAGAAGATCTGGCTCGCCTTGGTCGGGATGGTGGTGTTCTTGTCGATGAGCTTGGTCATCACACCACCCATGGTCTCGATACCCAGCGACAGCGGGGTCACGTCGAGCAGCAGGACGTCCTTGACGTCGCCACCGAGTACACCGCCCTGGATAGCGGCACCCACAGCCACCGCCTCGTCGGGGTTGACGTCGCGACGCGGCTCCTTGCCAAAGAAGCTCTCTACCTGCTCCTGCACCTTGGGCATACGGGTCATACCGCCGACCATGATCACATCGTCGATCTCGGAGGCGGAGACACCGGCGTCCTTGAGCGCGATCTTGCACGGTTCGATGGAGCGGGTGATGAGCTCCTCCACCAGCGACTCGAGCTTGGCACGGGTCAGCTTGATGTTGAGGTGCTTGGGACCGCTGGCATCGGCAGTCACATACGGCAGGTTGACCTCGGTCTGCTGGCTGGAGGAGAGCTCGATCTTGGCCTTCTCCGCCGCCTCTTTCAGACGCTGCAGCGCCAGCGGGTCGTTGTGCAGGTCGATACCCTGCTCCTTTTTAAACTCCGCGGCGAGGTAGTCGATGATGCGCAGGTCGAAGTCTTCACCGCCGAGGAAGGTGTCGCCGTTGGTGGAGAGCACCTCGAACTGGTGGTCGCCGTCGATGTCGTTAATCTCGATGATGGAGATATCGAAGGTACCGCCACCCAGATCGTAGACGGCGATCTTGCGGTCGCCGCTCTTCTTGTCCATACCGAAGGCCAGGGCCGCCGCGGTCGGCTCGTTGATGATGCGCTTGACCTCGAGGCCGGCGATCTTGCCCGCGTCCTTGGTGGCCTGACGCTGGGAGTCGTTGAAGTAGGCCGGTACGGTGATGACCGCTTCGGTCACGGTCTCGCCCAGGTAGTCCTCGGCGGTCTTCTTCATCTTCTGCAGCACCTTGGCGGAGATCTCCGGCGGCGCCATCTTCTTGCCTTTCACCTCGACCCAGGCGTCACCGTTGTCCGCCTTGACGATCTTGTAGGGCACCATGGAGATGTCCTTCTGCACCTCGTCGTCCTCGAAGCGACGACCGATCAGGCGCTTGATCGCGAACAGGGTGTTGTCCGGGTTGGTGACCGCCTGGCGCTTGGCCGACTGGCCGACCAGAATCTCCTCATCGTCTTTGCTGTAGGCGATGATGGAGGGGGTGGTGCGATCGCCTTCGCTGTTCTCGATGACGCGGGGCGTTCCCCCCTCCATGACCGCTACACAGGAGTTGGTTGTACCCAAGTCGATACCGATAATCTTACCCATAGTCTCACTCTCCAAATTCAGGTTTCGCCCCGCCAAGCGGGGTAAATAATACTTACGCCGTTAATAAGGTCTTTAAATCCAAAATCAAGCCTCTTCGTCCACTGAGGGTGAGGACGCCTTGCTCACCACCACCATGGCCGGACGCAGCAGTCGGTCGTTGAGGAGGTAGCCCTTTTGCATCACCGTAATGACAGTGTTGGGCGCGTGCTCAGCCGACTCCTGCATGGTCATCGCCTGATGCCACTCGGGATTGAAGGGCTCGCCCTCGGGGCTGACCTCCTTGATACCGAACTTCTCCAGCGCCGAGTTGAACATCTTGAGCGTCAGCTCAGTGCCCTCGCGCAGCTTATCAGCCACCTCATGGTCACTGCCCTCGGCGGCGGCCAGCCCCATCTCCAGGCTGTCCTTCACCGGCAGCAGCTCCTGGACGAATTTCTCCAGACCGAACTTATGGGCATTCTCCACATCACGCTGAGCTCGGCGCTGGCTGTTCTCCAGCTCCGCCTGCACACGCACGACCTTTTCCCAGTTCTCAGCGGCCTTGCTGTGTGCCTCCTCCAGCTGGCGTGCCAACTCCTCTACGGAGGGCTCCTGGGCGGCGTCCTCTTGGCCGCCGCTCTCCAGCTCACCCTCGACCGGTGCTTCGGCTTCACTTTCGGGAGATTTGTTCTCTTCGCTCATGCATTAACTCCGTTGTCGCTTGCTCTGGTGTCGCCGCCCTTGGCAGCGGGCACATCTGTTTGTCCCCACTGTGTGGGGGTTATTTCATCTGATTCAATGAGGCGCTCAATAACTGGGCGGTCACATCCACCACCGGTATCACCCGATCATAGGCCATGCGAGTGGGTCCGATCACACCGAGTACCCCCATCACCTCACCGTCGATGCGGTAGGGCGAGGTGACCACACTGCACTCATCCAGCACCTCATAGCCCGACTCCTCACCGATAAACAGCTGGACGCGGTCGGCGTGCAGGGCCTGATCCAGCAGCTGCAGGATATCGCGTTTCTGGTTGAAGGCATCGAACAGTTTGCGCAGCTTATCCAGGTTAGCCATCTCATCATAGGACATAAGATTGGTCTGTCCCTCCAGCAGGTAGTCCCCCCCCTGCTCGTCCGGGACGAAAATATCCTGTGCCATCTGCACCGCATCGGCCATAAGCTGGTTCATGTGGCTGCGCGCCGCGTCCATCTCACCGAGCAGCGCCTGACGCGCCTGGCGCAGATCCCGCCCGGCACAGACCTGGTTGAGGTAGTTGGCAATCTGCTGCAGCTCCGCGGCGCTGTAGTCACGCTTGGTCTGGATGATGCGGTTCTGCACCTCCTGTTCATTGATCACCAGGATCACCAGTACCCGGTTGTGCGACAGCGGCAGAAACTCCACCTGGCGCAGCGCCACCAACTTGCGCTTGGGCACCATCACTACCCCCGCCATGGCGGTCACCTCGGAGAGTTGTCGTGAGGCGGTCGCCAGCAGGGCGTCCGGATCGGAGCTGCTGCCGATACGCTGCTGCAGCGCCTGAACCTGCCGCTTGTCCAGTGGGTCGATGGTAAGCAGGCTGTCCACAAACAGCCGATAGCCCTTAATCGTAGGGATCCGACCGGCGGAGGTGTGTGGCGCGTGGATCAACCCCATATCCTCAAGGTCCGCCATCACATTGCGAATACTGGCGGCGCTCAGCTCCAGCCCCGTCTCCCGCGAGAGGGTACGCGATCCCACAGGCTGACCTTCGCGGATATACCGCTCCACGAGGTTCTTCAGCAGCAGTTGTGCGCGATCATTCAGCTCTGGACCCGACATAGAACCTTCCTCTGAGCCACTGCAGCACAGTGAGTCGACATAAACTATTAGCACTCACCCAACGCGAGTGCTAATAGAAATTATCCATGCCAGCCCTCCACTGTCAAGCACCCGGCCAGTGTACTGCATCCCACTAACGTGTTAAGTTTCGGCAAGTTTTGGAGGGCGGCTCAACGTGGACAGATTTCACAAAATCGGCATTATCGGCAAATACGCGGACAACACTGTCAGCGAGACCCTGCATGCACTCAGCGACTTCCTCAAGGCCCAGGACGTGGACCTGCTGCTGGACGATGCAACGGCGGAGTTCTGGCCCGATCATACACTCCCCACCGGCTCGCGTGATCAGCTCGGTCGCGAGTGTGACCTGATTATCGTCGTCGGTGGCGATGGCACCTTTCTCAATGCCGCACGCAGCCTCTCCCGCCATGATCCGGCACTGCTGGGGCTCAACCTCGGTCGGCTGGGCTTTTTGACCGACATCTCGCCCAACGAGATGACCGAGCGGATCGAGGCGATCCTCGCCGGTCGCTTCAATGAGGAGGAGCGCTTTCTGCTCCACTGCCGGATCCTGCGCGATGGCGAGCAGATCAGTGAGAGTGACGCCTTTAACGACGTTGTTGTCCACAAGTGGGATGTAGCCCGCATGATCGAGGTGGATACCTTCATTAACGGCACTTATGTCAACACTCTGCGCTCCGATGGACTGATTGTCTCGACCCCGACCGGCTCCACAGCCTACGCCCTCTCCGGTGGTGGTCCCATCCTCCAGCCCTGCCTCAACGCGGTGATCCTGGTGCCTATCTGTCCACACACCATGAGTAACCGCCCCATCGTGGTGGACGCCGATACGGTGATCGAGATCGTGGTCAAGGGCCAGGAGCAGTCCCATGCCCAGGTCAGCTGCGATGGGCAGATCAATCTCGGCCTGGTCGCCGGGGATCGCATCCAGATCCGCAAGAAAGCGCACACCGTGCGGCTGATCCATCCGGTCGAGCACGACCACTTCCACATCCTGCGCGAGAAGCTGCACTGGGGGTAAGGTTCCGTGAGAGCGCAAGGGCGTGAGGGGGTGATAGTGATGGCCCAGCTGCGGCCAGATGTCGATATAATTTCGAGCCGCCCCCTTACGTCCCCACGTCCTCAGGCAAACAACAAGACATGCTGAAACACCTTCACATCCAAAACTACACGCTGGTCGAGCAGCTGGAGATCGACTTCGAGGCCGGCATGAGCGTACTCAGCGGCGAGACCGGTGCCGGCAAATCGATTCTGCTCGATGCGCTGGGGTTGACCCTGGGCGACCGCGCCGAGAGCACGGTTTTGCGTCCAGGCAGCAGACGGGCGGAGATCAGCGCCAGCTTCGATATCACCGCCCTGCCCGCTGTCTGCCGCTGGCTGGAGGAGCGCGAGCTGGAGATGGACGGCGAGTGTATACTGCGCCGCACCATCAGCGCCGACGGTCGCTCTCGCGGCTACATCAACGGCCAGCCCTCGCCGGTGCAATCCCTGCGAGAACTGGGTGAGCAGTTGGTCGACATCCACGGTCAACACGCCCACCAGTCACTGCACAAACGCGAAAACCAGCGTCACCTGCTCGACGCCTACGCCGGCCAGACAGCGTTGGCCGATAAGGTCGCTCGCCGCTACCGCCAGTGGCAACAGTTGCAGCAGGAGTACGACACCCTGCGACAGGCCAGCGCAGAGCGCGACGCCCGACAGGAGCTGCTGCGCTACCAGGTCGAAGAGCTTGAGGCGCTTCAGCTACAGGCCGACGAGTTGCAGACACTGAGCGACGAGCATGCCCGTCTGGCCAATGCCAACCAGCTTCTGGAGGGGACCCAAAGCGCCATCGCTCACCTCTATGAAGGGGATGAACAGAGCATCGCCGCCATGCTGGAGCAGACCCTCAGCCAACTGCAGCAGCTACGCGAGTACGACAGCGCCCTGGGGGAGAGCTGCGATATGCTCGACAGCGCTCTAATCCAGATCAAAGAGGCGACCGGCGACCTACGCCACTACGCCGAGGGCCTCGATCTCGACCCACAGCAGCTGGCCGAGGTGGAGCAGCGACTCACCGTCATCCACGATCTGGCCCGCAAGCACCGCGTCGAGCCGGAACAGCTCTCCGAGTTGCATCAGAAGCTGGAGCAGGAGCTGCAGCAGCTCGACAGTGCCGACAGCCGGCTGGCCGGGATGGAGACAGAGATCTCACAGGCTCAGCAGGACTATCAAAGCCTGGCCGAGCAGCTCAGCAAAGGGCGTCGCAACGGCGCCAAGCGGCTGGCCAAGGCGGTCACTGAGAATATGCAGCAGCTGGGCATGGCGGGCGGGCGCTTCGACATCGCCCTCACTCCGCTGGAGAAGGGGCCCACAGCCCACGGCCTGGAGAGTGTCGAACTGCAGGTCAGTGCCAACCCAGGCCAGCCGCTGCGACCGCTGAGCAAGGTCGCATCGGGGGGCGAGCTCTCACGCATCAACTTGGCGATCCAGGTGATCACCGCCGGACAGGAGGGAATACCCACCCTCATCTTCGACGAGGTGGATGTGGGCGTCGGCGGGGGCGTGGCCGAGATGGTCGGGCGGCAGCTGCGACGCCTCGGCGAAAGCCGTCAGGTGCTCTGCGTCACCCATCAACCCCAGGTCGCCGCCCAGGGCCACCACCACTTCCGCATCAGCAAGCAGAGCCGTAAAGGGGAGACCCGAACCCAGGTGGTCCCTATCGACGCCGAGGTGCGCGTTGAAGAGGTGGCGCGCATGTCCGGCGGGGTGAAGATCACCGAGCAGACCCTGGAGCACGCACGAGAGCTGATCGCGCAGGCCTCAAAAGGGGCTTAAGATGTGAAGCACAGCTTCACGCCTGCTCTTTCTCCTGACAGCGGGCGCATACCCCCTGAATGGTTAGGCTGTGATCGGTCATGGCGTAGCCGTGCTTCTTGGCGATATCCCGCTGCCTCTGCTCGATGGTCTCATCGAAAAACTCATCCACGCGACCGCATTTGATGCAGAGGATGTGGTCGTGGTGATGGCCCTCATTGAGCTCGAAGACCGAGTGCCCCCCCTCGAAGTTGTGGCGGAAGACCAGCCCCGCCCCCTCGAACTGCGTCAGCACACGGTAGACCGTAGCGATCCCCACATCCTCGCCCGACTCCAGCAGCGCCTTGTAGACATCCTCCGCGCTCAGGTGGCGGGTTTCGGTTCGTTCAAGGATCTCGAGGATCTTGATCCGCGGCAGGGTCGCCTTGAGTCCCGCTTTTTTCAGTTCCTGTGTGCTCTGATCAGCCATAAGCAGTCGCAGCCTGTTTTGCCATTGTGTATCATGCCCACAATTATCGGCGGGTACGGAACGAAATGCAAAAGATTCTCATTTACGCAGGCTTCTTTATCGCCCTGGCGGGCTGTGCGCACAAAATCGAGATCCAACAGGGGGCGGTGATCACCGAGCAACAGCTCTCACGCCTGGAGATCGGTATGGACTGGCGCGAGGTACGCCAGATCATGGGAACCCCCAGCCTCACTGACCCCTTCCACCAGGGGCGCTGGGACTACATCTACAGCATGCAGAAAGGACACCAACCCCAGCAGCGCTATCGTGCCACGCTCTTCTTCGACGGTGAGAGCCTGAACCGCATCGAACGCGAAGGCCCCATCCCCGAGGAGGATCGCCCGCAGCTGACAGAGGAGGACCGCTAACCGGCCTCTTCGGCCTCGCCACCGCCCTTTTTCATCTTCTTGCCCTCCGCCGCACGCTTCTTGCGCACCTGCTTGGGATCGGCGATGAGCGGTCGGTAGATCTCCACCCGATCCTTGGCCCGCAGCGGCGTATCGGGCTTGCTGAGCTTGCCGAAGATGCCCACCTTGGCCGACTCCAGATCGATCTCGGGAAAACGCTCCAGAATACCTGAGCGCTCAATCGCGCTACGCAGGCTCGCCCCCTCCTCCACCTCAACCGGGATAATCACCTGATTCCGAGGCTTGGCATAGGCCACCTCCACCTGAATCGTCTTAGCCTTTTCCATAGACATCCACCGCACGTTTGGAGAAGGCATCCACCAGAGAGTTGGCGATCTGACTGAAGATCGGCCCCATGGCCATACCTATCAACTTGTTGGAAAACTCAAAATCGAGATCCAGCGATACCTTGCAGGCCTGCTCATCGAGCTTATCGAAGCGCCAGAATCCCTCCAGATGCTTGAACGGCCCCTTCACCAGCCGCATCTCGATCATCTTGTTCTTCTGCAGACGGTTACAGGTGGTAAACGCCTTGTGCAGACTGCCGTGGGCGATCTCGATAGTGGCCCGGATCTCATCGGCATCCTGTGAGAGCACCTCCGAGGAGCGGCACCAGGGGAGAAAGTCCTGATAGGCCTCGATATCGTTCACCAGGTCGAACATCTGCGCAGCACTGTAAGGTACCAGGGCATTTTTACTAATCGTGGTCACAACAGCTCCCGATTAAAGGGTGAGCACGCCAATGGCGTTAAGAAAGACGATAATCACGGCCACCGGGCTGATATAGCGAATCAGGAAATACCAGACGCCAAACACCACCCCTTCACCCAGCGCCAACTCATCGCGACAGCTTGCACGACGCATCTGCCAGGCGGCAAACAGGGCGATGAGCAGCCCGCCCAGCGGCAGCATGATGTTGGCGGTGAGGTAGTCGAGCATATCGAACACGGTCATCCCAAAGAGCAGATACTCATCACCGGCCCAGATGTTGAACGAGAAAATAGTGCCGATCCCCAGCAGCCAGGTGCCAAAGCCGGTCCAGGCCGTCGCCGCGACGCGGCTGAACCCGTGATTCTCCACCAACCACGCCACCATCGGCTCGATCAATGAGATGGCCGACGAGAGGGCCGCGAAACTCAGTAGTAGAAAGAACAGCGTACCGAAAAACGCCCCGGCCGGCATATGGCCGAAGGCGATGGGCAGCGTCTGGAAGATGAGCCCCGCACCGGAGCCCGCCTCCAGACCATTGGCAAAGACGATGGGAAAGATCGCCATCCCCGCCAACAGCGCCACCACCGTATCCATACCGGCAATCATCACCGAGGTTTTCACGATGGAGGTCTTTTTCGGCAGATAAGAGCCGTAGACCATGATCGCCCCCATGCCCAGACTCAGCGTGAAAAAGGCGTGCCCCAGCGCAGTCAACACCGGCTCCCAGGTCTGCACCAGCTCCCCCTCCTCATTGGGCTGATGGAACAGCGCATGAAAATCGGGCGTAAAGAGGAACTTGAGCCCATCGGCAAAATAGCCGGTATTCATCGCGTAGCCGACCAGGATAAGCAGCAAAACAAAGAGCGCCGGCATCAGATAGCGAACGGCCTTCTCCAGACCGCTGCGAACACCGCGCGCCACAACCGCCAGCGTCAGTGCCATAAAGACCGTATGCCAGGCCAGCAAGCGCTCCGGATCAGAGACCAGATCCGAGAAGATACTCCCCACCCCATCGGCAGTGGCGCCGGTAAAGGCGCCGGCCCCGGTGCGGAAGATGTAGGCCAACGCCCAACCGGCGATCACCGAGTAGTAGGAGAGGATGATAAAACCGGCCACCACCCCAGACCAGCCCAGGTAGCGCCAATGCCGACTGGCCCCCTCCTCACGAGCCAGGTGGCGCATGGTATTGATCGGGCTACGCCGACCGCGCCGCCCCAGCATCACCTCAGCGATCATAATCGGGATACCAATCACGGCGATACAGAGCAGATAGACCAGAACGAAAGCACCACCACCGTTCTCGCCCGTGATATAGGGAAACTTCCAGATATTGCCCAGCCCCACCGCCGAGCCGGTTGCCGCCAGAATAAAGGCCCAGCGGCCCGACCACTGACCGTGTATCGCTTCCCGTGTCTCCGCCATTGCTATCCCCCATTCTATGATTTTTGTCGCAATTGTCGGCCAATTCCGCTCCAGTCTCAACCGGCACAGCGCCGGCAAGCGCATACCCGCGATACCGGAGGATGAATAATTTCACCGCCCCCTGTCTACAACGGTGCTTTATCCCCTATAATGCCCCGCTATGGTCAAAAAGAGCAAAACAGTCAAAGGTGCCGGCTCCAGCACCATCGTCACCAACAAAAAGGCGCGTCACGACTTCTTCATCGAAGACCGCTTCGAGGCGGGCGTCGCCCTGGAGGGGTGGGAGGTCAAGAGCCTGCGCGCCGGTAAGGTGCAGATTGTGGACAGCTACGTCTTCATCAAAGACGGGGAGGCCTACGTCTCCAATATCATGATCACCCCGCTGCCCACCGCCTCCACCCATGTCAACCCGGAGCCGACCCGCATCCGCAAACTGCTGCTGCACCGCCAGGAGATCGACCGTCTCACCGGCGCCGTCGAGCGTAAGGGCTACACCCTCATCGCCCTCTCCCTCTACTGGAAAAAGGGCAAGGTCAAGGCCGAGATCGCCCTGGGCAAGGGTAAACAGAAGCAGGACAAACGCGCCACCGAGAAAGAGCGCGACTGGAAACGCGAAAAGCAACGTATCCTAAAGAACCGCTAGTGGCCCATGCGGGAAATAATGTCACTCTCAGCCGGTCCACAGGGATGTGATGAAGCGGCCCGTCCATTCTGGACATAAACCTTGAACCTGTAATCACCCATAGCATTGAACTTTCTCATCCCCTATACTGTCTACTGAAACGTAACCGATGGGGGCGACCTGGCTTCGACGTGGGTGGCAAAACCTGAGGTGCATGCCGAGGATGCAGATATCCTCGTAAATAAATCTGCAAAATCATAGTTGCCAACGACGACAACTACGCACTCGCTGCTTAAAACCCAGTAGGGTGCCCTCCGAACTGGAGCCGTGCCTGTGCGTCCAGGCTTTCGGGGGTCATTTCTCACAGGATCGCGGCAAAGCTCGTCCGGGGCCGAGCCGTTAAAACCCTTACCGGAATCGCTGTCAGTTGGCCCTGTCCGTCGGGTTGCTGGCAGTTAAAACAATAGACGGAATAAGCATGTAGAGCCGAAGGCGGAGTGCTCGCGGACGCGGGTTCGATTCCCGCCGCCTCCACCAAC
>JBNJGC010000072.1:0-12415 GCA_051747405.1 Pseudomonadota bacterium | reverse complement strand
CGACCACTCTGGTTGAGTGGGCTTTGTGCCATTCTGACCAAATTACACCCGGATGACAAAACACGCCGTGCGTCGGCCCCTTTACCTCCCCGGCCCGACGCAGCGCTACCAGCGTAGAACTGGGCTAATCACGGGTGACACCACCGTTGCCCTCGGCGTGCAGTCCAGTGGTGAAGCGGCGGAGCACCTGCCGCAGAGGCGCACCCTCGCCGCCCTGAGCAACGAATTCATGCCGGGAACCACCCTCTCATTGGAGTACGGGGCTACGCCGATGATGAGCGAAACACTGTCACCGCCCGGATCGCTGTCGAGTTCTAGGTGTGCGCCCCCGTTACCCGCCTCAGCAGAAACGGTAACAGCCTTTAAGCGGGAAATACCGCCATGTGTTTAAGGTCAAGGCGGATGCCGATCTTCTCACCCAGGGCGTGGCTGTGGTGGCTTTGCACCATGCAGAGGATGCGACCGCCGCTGGGGAGGGTGAGGGTGTAGAGGTATTCAGCACCGCGGAAGGCGCGCTCGGCCACCGGCAGGCGTAGGGGGCTGTCGTCGTCGTGGATCACATCGTCGGGGCGCAGCAGGACGTTGACTTGGCTGCCGGGGCCGCAACCGGACGGGGGTTCGCCGGGGACGATACCCAGCTCGGTTTCGATGCGATCTCCGTCGATCACCGTGCCGGGGAGGATCGCCCCCTGGCCGACAAAGTCGGCGACGAAGCGGTCTGCCGGTTCGTGGTAGATCTTGTAGGGGATATCCCACTGGCGCAGCCGCTGCTCGCCGAGCACACCGATGTGGTCGGCCATGGCGAAGGCCTCCATGTGGTCGTGGGTGACCAGGATGGCGGTGACGCCGTCGCGCTTGAGGATGGCACGCACTTCGCGGGCGAGCTGTTCGCGCAGGTCGGCATCGAGGCTGGAGAAGGGTTCGTCCAGCAGCAGGATCTCGGGCCGCGGCGCCATGGCGCGGATGAGGGCGATACGCTGCTGCTGACCACCGGAGAGCTGGTGCGGGTAGGCGTCGCGCACCGCTTCGAGGCCCACCAGGCGTAGCAGTTCACTCACCCGCGCCTCGCGCTCCTCACGCTTCCACTTCTGCAGGCCGAAACCGACATTCTTTTCGATACTCAGGTGGGGGAAGAGGGCAAAGTCCTGAAACACCATGCCGATGTTGCGCTTCTCGGGCGGTACGGTGCTGGCCGGGGTGGAGACGGCGCGACCGCTGAGGCGGATCTCGCCGGTGGAGACCGGCTCGAAGCCGGCGATGGCGCGCAGCAGCGAGGTCTTGCCGCAGCCGGAGGGGCCGAGCAAGCAGCCGATGCCGGCGCAGGGGAGTGCGAAACTCACCTCCCGGACCACCGGGTCGCTGTCGTAGCGGATGGAGACTTTGTCCACTTCCAGTTGCATGCTCATTGCTGTCTACCTTCAAGGTTGTCGGGCTGGGCGCTGGCGCGCAGCACCTGCCGCCATGCAGGCGAAGCCCGACCTACAGTTATTTTTTTACCGCCCGGGTGTGGGTGATCGACATGCTCAGCAGGATCACCGGCACGATCCCGGCGGCGACGATGGCCAGCGCCGCCGGGGCGGCGTCGGCCAGCCGCTCGTCGGAGGCGAGCTCAAAGGCACGCACCGCCAGGGTGTTGAAGTTGAACGGACGCAGGATCAACGTGGCCGGAAGCTCCTTGAGCACGTCGACGAATACCAGTAGCAGCGCGGTCAGCAGGCTGCCCTTGAGGATCGGTATATGTACTTTACCCATGATCTGCAGCGGGCGCATTCCCAGCGAGCGGGCCGACTCGTCCATGCTGGGGCGGATACGCCCCAGGCCCGCCTCCACCGTCTGTAGCGAGACGGCGAGAAAGCGTACCAGATAGGCGAACAGCAGCGCCGCCACGGTGCCGCTCAGCAGCAGGCCGGTGGAGATATCGAACTGCTCACGCATCCAGGCGTCCAGGGTGTTGTCGAACCAGGCGAAGGGGATAATCACCCCCACTGCGATCACCGTCCCGGGGATGGCGTACCCCATGCCGGCGATACGCACCGCCAACCCCAGCAGCGGCCCGCCCTGCATCCGCCGCCCGTAACCGAGAAACAGCGCCAACACCAGCGCCAGCAGGGCGGCCATCGCCGCCAGCTCCAGGCTGTGGAGCACCAGCTGGAAGAAGTCACTGTCGAAGCTCCCCTCCGCCACGGTCAGCGTCCAGGCCAATAGCTGCCCCGCCGGCAGCAGAAAGCCGAAGAACAGCGCACCGAAACAGAAGGCGAAGGCCCCGCCACCGCGCCAGCCGCGCAGCGGGATGCGCCGAATCGCCTGGTGGCGCTGACTGGTGTGGTGGTATTTGGCCCGCTTGCGCGAACGGTTCTCAAGAAAGATGAGGGCGAAGACAAACAGCAGCAGCAGCGCCGAGAGCTGGGCCGCCGCCGCGGCGCTATCCAGCCCGTACCAGGTGCGGAAGATACCGGTGGTAAAGGTGGAGACGCCGAAATACTGCACCGTGCCGTAGTCGGCCAGCGTCTCCATCAGTGCCAGCGAGAGGCCGGCGACAATGGCCGGACGGGCCAGCGGCAGGGCGACACGGTAGAAGGTCTGCCACGGGGTGTTACCCAGGGTGCGGCTGACATCGAGTACGCAGATGGACTGGTTGAGAAAGGCGGCGCGGGTGAGCAGGTAGACGTAAGGGTAGAGCACCAGTGAGAGCATCAGCGCCGCCCCCTCAAGGGAGCGGATCTGGGGGAACCAGTAGTCGCCGTAGCCCCAGCCGGTCCAGTCGCGCAGCGCGCTCTGTACCGGCCCGGCAAACTCGAACAGGCCGGTATAGGTGTAGGCGATGATGTAGGCGGGGATCGCCATCGGCAGCAGCAGCGCCCATTCGAAGATTCCCCGCCCGGGGAAGTGGCACATGCTGGTCAGCCACGCCGCCCCCACCCCGAGCACCAGGGTGCCGATGGCCACGCCCAGCATCAGTAGCAGGGAGTTGGTGACGTACTCCTGCAGAACCGTATCGACCAGATGCGACCAGACCTCGCCGGCGGGGACGAAGATATAACCAACGACTACCAGTAGCGGCAACATCAACAAAAGCGCGATGGCGGTAATGCCACCGCGCCAGGCAAAGCCGCCGGTCGTTAAGGCCCTCAACTCGATGATCACCCCGCAAAATTGGCTAAAGCGCTCATTGTCACAGATTCAGGCAGCGAGGAACATAGGACGTACCGTCAAAGCCAGGGTGAGCGCATACTTACATAACACCCCGCGTACAGCTAGTGTAAGCCCTTGATTTACGGTACACCGTGAATCCCTCCCTGGAGGCTCGACTGCCTCGTCCTTGCGGCAGACGACCGCAAATCAAGGGCTTACACCAGCAGTGACAAAGTATGCGGTTGCCCTGCCGTCAAAGCAGGCGCATCAGGCCAAGGCCCGATGCGCCTGCGCCCCGCTCGCGGCGCCGCCTCGGCGGGCCAAGCCCGCCCTGTGTGTGAGGCTGTCGGTGTGGACCGGGCCTAGCGCCAGCCGGCACGGTCCATGAGCATCAACGCATCGGCGTTGAGCTCACCCAGGCGACCGAGGTTGAGGTCGTCCGCCTTGAACTCCCCCCAGACCTCCAGGGTGTCGCTGACCGGCACATCGTCGCGCACCGGGTACTCGCCATTGGCCTCGGCATACCATTTCTGTGCCGCATCGCTGGCGAGGAACTCGATCAGCTTGACCGCCGCCTCGCTGTTTTGGCTCGCCTTGATCAGCGCCGCACCGGAGACGTTGACGTGGGCACCGCGCCCCTCCTGGTTGGGCCAGAAGACCGCCACCTTCTCGGCGATGGCCCGCTGCTCCGGATCGCCGCCGGTGAGCATACCGGCCAGGTAGTAGGTATTGGCCACGGCGATATCGCACTGTCCGGCCACGGCGGCCTTGATCTGGTCGCGATCACCGCCGCGCGGGGGACGGGCCATATTGCGCACCAGCCCCTCGGCCCACTGCTCTGTTTCGGCCTCGCCGTTGGCGACGATCAGCGAGGCGACCAGGGACTGGTTATAGATGTTGCTGGAGGAGCGGATACAGATCCGCCCCTTCCACTTGGGATCGGCCAGCGCCTCGTAGGTGGAGAGCTCGCCCGGGTCGACGCGCCCCTTCACATACATAATCGGTCGGGCACGTAGCGACAGTCCGACCCAGTGCCCCTCCGGGTCACGCAGCTGGGAGGGAACCTGCTGGTTCAGGGTCTTTGAGCTGATCGGCTGGGTAACACCCGCCTCCTTGGCGCGGTGCAGACGCCCGGCGTCGGTGGTCAGCAGCACATCGGCCGGGGTATTGCGCCCCTCACTGCTGATACGCTTGAGAAGCGCATCGGCCTTGCCGGTGACCAGGTTCACCTCGATCCCGGTCTGCGCGGTAAAGCGCTCCAGCAGCGGCTTGATCAGATTCTCCTTGCGCGCGGAGTAGAGATTGACCTGGTCAGCGGCCTGCGCCGCCAGCGGCGGCACGGCGACAGCCAACGCCAGCAGCATAGCGGTAATACGTTGGGTGCTAAACATCGTTATTCCTCCAGTGGTAACCGTACATTGGCAACTGCAGAACAGGATAATGCGAATCATTATCGTTTGCAAGCGTATCTGTTCTCTAGGCAAACCCTGTCGCAACGATAGTTTTTCGCTATCGTAGCGTTAGAGACAATCAATTTCACATTATTCCCTTCTTTGACTACGTTTATTGAAGCGACGCACGTCGCTACTCGTTTCCACAACCCAAAGCACAAAGAGGTGAACCATAATGGAATTGAAAGGCAGCAAGACTGAACAACATCTCAAGGACGCCTTCTCCGGCGAATCCCAGGCCAACCGCCGCTACCTCTACTTCGCAAGCAAGGCCGATATCGAAGGCTACAACGACATCGCCGCCCTGTTCCGCTCCACCGCGGAAGGCGAGACCGGTCACGCCCACGGCCACCTGGAATACCTGGAGCAGAGCGGCGACCCGGCCACCGGCCTGCCAATCGGCGAGACCAAGGACAACCTCAAGGCAGCCGTTGCCGGTGAGACCCACGAGTACACCGATATGTACCCCGGCATGGCCAAGGACGCTCGCGACGAGGGCTTCGACGAGATCGCCGACTGGTTCGAGACCCTGGCCAAGGCGGAGCGCTCCCACGCCAACCGCTACCAAAAAGCGTTGGACGAGATGGAGTGATCCGGATCACCGGGGCCGTTTTCGGCCCCGGATTTCCCCCACTCACCACGAAGCACACGAAGGGCACGAAGCAGAGCGACAGCGACCACCGCTCTTTGCCAAGCGCCCACTAATCCGCCTTTTCGGCGCACACGCGGCGTGATATCCAACAACTTCGTGCCCTTCGTGTACTTCGCGGTGAAAGGTTTACTATCGACAAATATGGAGATTGACCGGCATGGCCAACCGCGAAGGCAACCTTGAAGCCCCTACCCGCCACCCACTGGACTGGAAAAACCCCGAGTTCTATAACGAAACGTCGCTGTTCCAGGAGCTGGAGCGCGTCTTCGATCTCTGCCACGGCTGCCGCCGCTGCGTCAGCCTCTGCCACTCCTTCCCCACCCTGTTCGATCTGGTGGATGAATCCGACACCCTTGAGGTGGACGGCGTTGCCAAGGAGGACTACTGGCAGGTGGTGGACCACTGCTATCTGTGCGATCTCTGTTACATGACCAAGTGCCCCTACACCCCGCCGCACGAGTGGAACATCGACTTTCCCCACCTGATGCTGCGGGCCAAGGCGGTGAAGTACCAAAAGGGCGACATCAAAACCCGCGACAAGATCCTCACCAGCACCGATGCGGTCGGCTCGCTGGCCGGCATCCCGGTGGTCGCCGGCATCGTCAACGCCGCCAACAAGATAAAACCGGCACGCAAGCTGCTCGAATCGGTGCTCGGTGTGCACGCCGACGCCCGCGTCCCCGAGTACCACTCCAACACCCTGCGCAAGCGCCTCGCCGTCAAGGTCGGCGCCGGCGGCCAGGGCGAAGAGGCCGGCCCCACCCGGGGCAAGGTGGCGCTCTTCGCCACCTGCTACGGCAACCGCAACGAGCCGGTGATCGGCGAAGATCTGGTGGCAGTGTTCGAGCACAACGGCATCCCCGTCACCATGGCCGAAAAGGAGCAGTGCTGCGGCATGCCCAAACTGGAGTTGGGCGATCTCGAGGCGGTGGAGCAGGCCAAGGCCGCCAACATCCCAGTGCTGGCCAGGCTGGTGGACGAGGGCTGGGATATCGTCGCCCCGGTTCCCTCCTGCGCGCTGATGTTCAAGCAGGAGCTGCCGCTGATGTTCCCCGATGATGCCGAGGTGCAGAAGGTGAGCGAGGCGATCTTCGACCCCTTCGAGTACCTGATGCACCGCCACAAGGCGGGCAAACTCAACACCGAGTTCAAAAACCCGCTGGGCAAGGTGGCCTACCACGCCGCCTGCCACCAGCGGGTACAGAACGTCGGCTCGAAAACCAAAGAGCTGCTCTCGCTGCTGCCCGATACCGAGATCACCGCCATCGAGCGCTGCTCCGGCCACGACGGCACCTATGCGGTGAAAAAAGAGTTCCACGCCGCTTCGATGAAGATCGTCCGCCCGGTGGTCAACCGCGTCAAACAGAGCCAAGCGGACCACTACGGCAGCGACTGCCCCATGGCCGGCCACCACATCGAACACGGCATGAAAGACGGCAGCGCCACCGAACACCCGATCAGCCTGCTGCGCAAGGCCTACGGGATCTAAACATTGGATTAACCGCAAAGGCGCAGAGGCGCAAAGTATTTATCGTATTACTGCGCCGCGTACCCAGATGATGAGGGCATGCTGAGCCTGAATGAGAATACAGGACATTTATAAGCCTTTCTTTGCGCCTCTGCGCCTTTGCGGTGAATCATTTTTTTACAGGAGTAGCCATGAGCAAACTGACCCATTCCGATCTCTACAGTCTGGAAGAGTACGCGCGCAACCGTAACGATTTTCGCGCCAAGGTGATGGAGCACAAAAAGCAGCGTCGCCTACCCATCGGCGCCCACGCCACGCTCTACTTTGAAGACGCGCTGACCATGCAGTACCAGGTCCAGGAGATGCTACGCATCGAACGCATCTTCGAACCGGAGGGTATCCAGGAGGAGCTGGATGTCTACAACCCGCTCATCCCCGACGGTAGCAACTGGAAAGCGACTTTCATGATGGAGTACTCCGACCCGGATGAGCGCAAGGAGCGGCTGGCCAAGCTCATCGGCGTGGAGAAGAAGCTCTATGTGCAAGTCGAGGGCTTCGATCGGGTCCACCCCATTGCCAACGAAGACCTGGAGCGCGAGACCGAAGAGAAGACCTCCTCGGTCCACTTCGTCCGCTTCGAGCTCACCCCGGAGATGATCAAGGCGGCCAAAGAGGGCGCCACCCTGCGTGCCGGTATCGACCACCCCGCCTACAGCGAAGAGGTGATCATCGATTCACCCGTGCGTGAATCGCTGCTCTCGGATCTGGACTGAAGCGATTCGACAAAGCGGTGGTATAGTGATCCCCGGCGGGCTTGATGGCGCCCGCGACGAGACACAAATAACCAAGGAGAAAGCGAACCATGTCTAATGAAGGCTATCACGAACCGGTAGGCGAACTTAGCGACGAGACCCGCGATATGCACCGCGCCCTGGTCTCTCTGATGGAGGAGATCGAGGCGGTCGACTGGTACAACCAGCGCATCGATGCCTGCAAGGATGATGAACTGCGCCGGATTCTCATCCACAATCGCGACGAGGAGAAGGAGCACGCCGCCATGGTGCTGGAGTGGGTCCGTCGTCGCGACCAGAGCTTCGATCACGAACTCAAGGACTACCTCTTCACCGACAAGCCTATCGCCCACGACTGAGCCCGCCCCAAAGGCCCCTCCCACCTCCGCGGAGGGGCCGAGTGAGATAAGCACCTCCAACGATGACCCTCACCGAACTTCGCTACATCGTCGCCGTCGCCGAAAAGCGCCATTTTGGTCACGCCGCCGAGGCCTGCTTCGTCAGCCAACCGACACTAAGCGTTGCCGTCAAACGGCTGGAGGAGGATCTGGGGGTGGTACTGTTCGAACGTGCACGCGGCGAGATCACGCTCACCCCGGCCGGCGAGCGGGTGGTTGAGCAGGCGCGCAAAGCGCTGGCCGAGGCCAGTGCCGTGCGGGACATCGCCAGGGCGAGCCAGGATGAGCTGGCCGAGCCGCTGCGCATCGGCGCCATCTACACCATCGGCCCCTACCTCTTCCCCGAACTCATCCCGCAGCTGCACGATGTGGCGCCTAAGATGCCGCTGCTGGTAGAGGAGAACTACACCGCCGTACTGAGCGAAAAGCTGCGCCGTGCCGAACTCGATGTCATCATCATCGCCCTGCCCTTCGACGAGGCGGGAGTCGACACCGCCGTCCTCTACCACGAACCGTTTCAGCTCCTGCTACCCTCCAGCCACCCGCTGACCGGGCAAGAGAGCATCGACACCAGGGCGCTGGCCGATGAGACGGTACTCCTCCTCGGCAAAGGGCACTGCTTTCGCGATCAGGTACTGGAGTTCTGCCCCGAGTGCGCACCGCGTGCCATGCAGACCCCCTCCCTGCAGAAGACCCTCGAAGGGGCCTCGCTGGAGACCATCCGCATGATGGTCACCAGCGGCGTTGGCATCACCATCCTCCCCTGTACCGCCAGTGGCGCCGAGCGCTACAGCGAGCGACTGCTAAGCATACGCCGCTTCGCCGGCGAACAGCCGGGCCGCACCGTCGCCCTGGCCTGGCGCAGCAGCTTCCCCCGACCCAAGGTCATTGAAGTGTTGCGCCAGGCCGTGGCGAAGAGTGCGCTGAGCTGCATCAGCAAGCGGGTTTAAGTTCCAAGTGCGGCGGGCACGGCCCGCCCTATTGGGCCTATCAGGCTCCGGCGCGGGCGTTGAGGTAGGCCCGCTCGGAGACGTCGTGCCACTGCATCACCTCGTCGCGGAATTTCTTGTACGACAGGTAGACCTTGCGCGACATGGCGTCCTTCTCGGCGATCTCCGCCACCACCTCTTCGGAGACCTTGGCGAGCTGCTTGAGCACATCGTCGGGGAAGCGGCGCAGCTCCACTTTGTGCCGGTTGACCAGGGTCTGCAGCGCCTCGTTGTTACGCGCGGTCAGCTCGGAGAGCCCCTCCAGATTGGCCACCTTACTGGCATTGAGCACGATCGATTGCAGATCCTTGGGCAGCGCTTCGAAGGCCTCTTTGTTGATGAAGCACTCGAGCGTCGTACCCGGCTCGTGCCAGCCGGGGTAGTAGTAGTATTTGGCCGCCTTGTGCAGACCGAAGGCGAGATCGTTATAGGGCCCCACCCACTCGGTGGCGTCGATGGCGCCGGACTTGAGTGAGGGGAAGATCTCCCCCCCGGGCAGGCTCACCGGTGTGCCGCCGAGACGGCGCAGCACCTCGCCGCCAAGGCCCGGGATGCGCATCTTCAGTCCATCCAGATCCTCAAGGGCGTTGATCTCCTTGTTAAACCAGCCGCCCATCTGCACCCCTGTGTTGAGCGCCGCGGTGGGGACCAGACCGAACGGGGCGTAGGTCTCCTGCCACAACTCCATGCCGCCACCGTTGTAGAGCCAGGCGTTCATCTCCTGCGCGGTGAAGCCAAACGGCACCGCGGCAAAAAACTGCGCCGCCTCGCTCTTACCCTTCCAGTAGTAGCCGGCGCCGTGGCCCATCTGTGCGGTGCCCTTGGAGACCGCGTCGAAGATCTCGAACGCCGGCACCAGCTCCCCGGCACCGTAGACCTTCACCTCGATACGACCGCCGGACATCTCGTTGATGAGCTCCGCCAAGCGGTTGGCACCGGTACCCAGGCCGGGGAAATTTTTCGGCCAGGTGGTGACCATCTTCCACTTGACCTTGCCCTTGGCCTGCACCGCCGGTGCCGCCAGTGAGGCGCCGGCCACCACTGAACCGGCCCCGATCCCCTTGAGTAGATCACGTCTTTTCATCACACCCTCCCTTAATGACTAAACCCAAACACCTCAGCGCAGAGGGCGCTGAGAATTTCTTAACTTTGCTTTCAAAGCCTGCGCATAACGGTGCTGCGTCAAACCTTTCCAGACCGACCGCATAGCTATCATGCTACATTAATACCCTCTGCGTCCTCCGCGCCCTCTGCGTTGAATCTTTTAAACCGCTTCCAGTTTGGCATAGGCCAGCACCAGCCATTTGCTGCCGACATCATCGAAATTGACCTGGACCCGCGCCTGCGCACCGCTGCCCTCGCTGTTAAGTACGGTACCGTGGCCGAACTTGGGATGGCGCACCTGCTGACCTGCGGAGAAGCCGCTTTCGTTGATACGCGGGCTGCCGGGACGAAACAGCGGTGCGCTGGTGCTGCCGCCCATGCGCACCTCTTCGAGGTAGTCGGCGGGGATCTCGCCGATAAACCGAGAGGGGCGGGTGTAGCGCTCTTCGCCGTAGAGGCGGCGTACGTCGGCGTAGGTGATGATCAGCTGTCGCTTGGCGCGGGTCATGCCGACGTATGCCAGGCGCCGCTCCTCTTCGAGCCGTCCCGGCTCCTCCACCGAGAGCCTGTGGGGGAATAGCTCCTCCTCGACCCCGACCAGAAAGACCAGCGGAAACTCCAGCCCCTTGGCGCTGTGCAGGGTCATCAGCTGCACCGCCTCTTCGTAGGCGTCGGCCTGCCCCTCACCCGCCTCCAGCGCGGCGTGGGCGAGGAAGGCGGAGAGGTCGTCGAGCCCCTCCTCGTCATCGTACTCAAACTGCCGGGCGGCGGAGACCAGCTCCTCCAGGTTCTCCACCCGGGCTCGCCCCTTCTCGCCCTTCTCTTTTTCGAAGTGTTTGACAAGCCCGCTGTGCTCGATCACATGCTCCACGCGCTCATCCAGCGGCTGGCCATCGGTCTCCCTTGCAAGCCGCTCGATGAGTTCGAGAAAGGCGTTTACTGCATTGGTCGCCCGTGCCGGCAGCGCCTTGTCGGCGACTATCCCGCTGGCCGCCTGCCAGAGCGGGATGCCGTGGGCGCGGGCCCGCTCACGGATCGCCTCGACGGTGCGGGTGCCGATACCGCGGGTGGGGGTATTGACCACACGCTCGAAGGAGGGGTCGTCGCCGCGGTTGACCAGTAGGCGCAGGTAGGCCAGCGCGTCCTTGATCTCGGCGCGCTCGAAAAAGCGCAGCCCACCGTAGATGCGGTAGGGCATGGCCGCCTGCATCAGCGCCTCCTCCAGCACCCGAGACTGGGCGTTGGAGCGGTAGAGGATGGCGGCCTCATCGCGCCGACCGCCGCGGGCCAGCCAGTCGCTGATCCGGTCGACCACAAAGCGCGCCTCGTCCAGCTCGTTGAAGGCGGCGTAGAGCTTGATCGGCTCACCCTCCTCGCCCTCGGTCCAGAGCTCCTTACCCAGGCGGTCGCTGTTATGGGCGATAAGCGCATTGGCCGCACCCAGGATGGTGGCGGTGGAGCGGTAGTTCTGCTCCAGCCGGATGAGCGTCACGTCGGCAAAGTCCTGCTGGTATTGGTGGATGTTCTCTACCCGCGCACCGCGCCAACCATAGATGGACTGATCATCGTCACCCACGGCGAACATCTGGCCACTGGAGCCGGCCAGCAGGCGCAGCCAGGCGTACTGGATGGCGTTGGTGTCCTGAAACTCGTCCACCAGGATGTGACGAAAGCGTTTGCGGTAGTGGTCGAGGATCGCCGGGTGTTTGAGCCACAGCTCGTGGGCGCGGAGCAGCAGCTCGGCAAAATCGACCACGCCGTTGCGCTGGCACGCCTCCTCGTAGGCGCGGTAGACCTTGATCATCTGCTCCTGGTGGTAGTCGCCGTAGCTGTCGATATTATCGGGGCGCAGCCCCTCATCCTTCTTACCGTTGATAAACCACTGGATCTGCCGCGGCGGCCACTGGCTCTCGTCCAGGTTGAGCTCTCGCAGCAGACGACGGATGAGGCGGTACTGGTCATCGCTGTCGAGGATGGAGAAGGTCTGCGGCAGCTCCGCCTCACGCCAGTGGGCACGCAGCAGGCGGTGGGCGATGCCGTGGAAGGTGCCGACCCAGAGGCTGCCGGTGGGCATCCCCAGCAGCTGTTCGATACGCCCGCGCATCTCCCGCGCCGCCTTGTTGGTGAAGGTGACGGCGAGAATGCCGTAAGGAGAGGCCTCGCCGGTGCGGATGAGAAAAGCGATGCGGTGGGTCAGCACGCGGGTCTTGCCGCTGCCGGCGCCGGCCAGGATAAGCTGGTTGCCGGGCGGGGCGCAGACCGCCTCGCGCTGGGCGTCGTTAAGGTCGTCGAGCAGGTCGGAGATATCCATCCGGCCATTCTACCAGAGTCGCTGGTTGCTGGTTGCTGGTTGCTGGTTGCTGGTTGCTGGTTGCTGGTTGCTGGTTGCTGGTTGCTGGTTGCTGGTTGCTGGTTGCTGGTTGCTGGTTG
>JBNJGC010000071.1:0-12456 GCA_051747405.1 Pseudomonadota bacterium | reverse complement strand
GGAGGGGCTGACTCCGGAGGAGGCGTCAGGGCGGCTGGAGAAGTACGGCCCCAACCGCCTCACCGGCACGCGCGGGCGCTCCGCACTGAGCCGCTTTTTCAGCCAGTTTCACAATATCCTCATCTATATCCTGCTGGTTACCGGCGGGGTGACGCTGGTGCTTGGCCACTATGTGGATGCCGTGGTGATCCTGCTGGTGGTGGTGATTAACGCCATCATCGGTTTCGTCCAGGAGGGCAAGGCGGAGCAGGCGCTGGAGGCGATCAAGCAGATGCTCTCCCACACGGCCAACGTCAACCGTGGTGGGGAGCTGGTCAGCGTTCCAGCCGACCAGCTGGTGCCGGGGGATGTAGTCGTGCTCGCCTCGGGGGATCGAGTTCCGGCGGATCTGCGGCTGTTCAAGAGTCGCGAGCTGCGCATCGACGAGGCGATCCTCACCGGTGAGTCGGCCCCGGCGGGCAAACAGACCGCGCCACTGGCGGCGGACTCACAGATCGGCGACCGCAGCAACATGGCCTACTCCGGCACCTTCGTCACCTATGGCCAGGCCCAGGGCGTGGTGGTGGAGACCGGGGACAGTACCGAGCTGGGCCGCATCAGCGGCATGCTGCAGGAGATCACCACCCTGACCACGCCACTGCTGCGCCAGATGAGCCAGTTCGGCACCACCCTGAGCATTATTATCGTGGTCCTGGCGGGCATCACCTTCGGTTTCGGCCTGCTGGTACGCGACTACTCCGCCGCCGAGATGTTTCTGGCCGCGGTCGGGCTCGCGGTGGCGGCGATCCCCGAGGGGCTGCCGGCGATCATGACCATTACCCTCGCCATCGGGGTGCAGAAGATGGCCCGGCGCAACGCCATCATTCGGCGCCTGCCGGCGGTGGAGACGCTGGGTTCGGTCTCCACCATCTGCTCGGACAAGACCGGTACCCTCACCCGCAACGAAATGACCGCCATCACCGTCACCACCGGCGACGGCAGCTACGAGATCAGCGGCGAAGGCTACGACCCGCACGGCTTTTTCAGCCTGGATGGGGAGCGGGTGGAGTCCCCCGCCGAGGATGCCTCCATCAGCCAGCTCTCCCGGGCGGCCATCCTCTGCAACGACTCGGCGCTGCGCGAGCGCAATAACGGCTGGGAGGCCCAGGGCGACCCGACCGAGGCGGCGCTGTTGGTGATGGCGGCCAAGGCGGGACTGGATGAGCAGCGCCAACGCCACATGCTGCCCCGCACCGATGTCATCCCCTTCGAGTCCGAACACAAATTCATGGCCAGCCTGCACCACGACCACGCCGGCCACGGTTTCATCTATCTGAAGGGGGCGCCGGAGCGGGTGCTGGATATGTGCCGCTTCCAGCGCAACCGGGGTGAGGATACCCCGCTGGACCGCAGCTACTGGCTCAACACCATGGAGGAGATGGCCGCTCGCGGTCAGCGCCTGCTGGCGGTGGCGTTCCGACCCGCCGAACCGCAGCAGCAGACGTTGGAGTTCAAGGATATCGCCGACGGCATGTCGCTGCTCGGTGTGGTGGGGATCATGGACCCGCCGCGGCATGAGGCGCGCGACGCCATCGCCGCCTGTCGCAGTGCCGGGATCGGGGTGAAGATGATCACCGGCGACCACGGCACCACCGCCCAGGCCATCGCCCGCGACCTGGGCCTCAACACCGAGAGCGGTGTGGTGACCGGGGCTGAGCTGGACAAGGCCGATGAGGCGACCATGCGCACTCTGGTACAGGAGAAGAATGTCTTTGCCCGTACCAGCCCCGAGCACAAGCTGCAACTGGTCACCGCCCTGCAGGCCAACGGCGGTGTGGTGGCCATGACCGGCGATGGGGTCAACGACGCCCCCGCCCTCAAGCGCGCCGATGTCGGCGTGGCGATGGGCAAGAAGGGGACCGAAGTGGCGCGGGAGGCCTCGGAGATGGTACTCACCGATGACAATTTCGCCTCTATCGTCGATGCCGTGCGCGAAGGGCGCACGGTCTACGACAATCTGAAAAAGTCGATTATGTTCATCCTGCCCACCAACGGCGGCGAGGCGTTGACCATACTCGCCGCGATCCTGCTCGGGCGGATGCTACCGATCACCGCCGCACAGATCCTTTGGGTCAACATGATCACCGCGGTCACCCTGGCCCTGACCCTCGCCTTCGAGCCGGCGGAGCAGAGCATCATGCAGCGCAGACCGCGCAGCACCGATGAGCCCCTGCTCTCCCGCTTCCTGCTCTGGCGGATTATCTTCGTTTCGTTCATCCTCCTCGCCGGTACCTTCGGCATGTTTGTGTGGCTGCGTGAGCAAGGGGTCGGTATCGATGAGGCGCGTACGGTGGCGGTCAATACGCTGGTGATGTTCGAGATCTTCTACCTCTTCAGCGCCCGCCACCTCATTGAGAGCAGCCTGACCCGCGAAGGGCTCTTCGGCAACCGCTACACGCTGATGGCCTGTGGTTTGCTGGTGCTGATGCAGCTGGCATTCACCTACGCCCCGCCGATGCAGCTGCTCTTCTCCACCACCGCGCTGAGCGCGACGACCTGGATGCAGATCGTGGCAGTGGCCTCATCGGTACTGTTTTTGGTCGAGCTGGAGAAGTGGTGGCTGCGCCGACGTGAAGGCAAGGCGTAGAGCGCCCCACAGGGCGCCCTGTGGGGCGCCGTACCAAATCGGTCGCCAGGCATTACCTATTCGGGGTCACCCGGCCTTCGGGGTGGTGGTTTAGGCGGGACGGGGGCTATTGCGCTCCACCAGCGACGACTCGTCGACCGTGATGGGGACAATCGCCCCCTGCGGATGGCTGCCGGTGTGCAGGCGCAGGTAGTTACCGCTGAGGCCGGTGCCGTTCCCCTCCACCAGCACCGAGAGGCGTTTGCCCAGCTGTGACTGGACAAACTCGCCGCGCATCCGGCGGGCCAGTTCGCGGATCTCACCGGCACGCTCCTTTTTCACCTCCTGGACGACCTGCGGCGACAGTGTGGCGGCGGGGGTTCCCTCGCGCACCGAGAAGGGGAAGACATGCAGCTTGGCAAAGCCGATACGGCGTAGAAAGGCCAGAGTCTCCCCGTGTTCGGCGTCGGTTTCGCCGGGAAAGCCGGCGATCACATCGGCACTGAGCGCCGTCTCCGCGCGTACCGCCCTCGCCCGCTCGGCGATCCACGCCACCTCCTCGGTGCCGTGGCCGCGCACCATGCGCTGCAACACGCTGTCGGAGCCGCTCTGTAGCGAGATATGCAGGTAGTCGCAGATGCGTTCGTCCTGATAGAGATCGAAAAAGGCCGGCTGAATGAACTGCGGCCCGATGGAGGAGATGCGGATACGCGGGATGGCGGTCCGCTCCAGAATGGTCTCCAGCAGCTGGTGCAGACGAGCGTCCCCGGGCCGGTTGGAGTCGTCGCAACCCCAGGCGGCGAGGTTGATGCCGGTCAGCACCACCTCGCCGATACCGTGCTCGGCCGCCTGAGCGATCTGGCGGACGATACGCTCCGCCGGCAGGCTGCGGTGGGCGCCGCGGGCGATACGGGTGATGCAGAAGCTGCAGCGGTTGTCGCAGCCGGTCTGAATCGCCACCGGCAGTCGGGTCCGGGAGTGCAGCGGCAGGGTCGCCTCGTCCTCCTCGATACCGAAGTGGCGGAACATCGCCGACTCATCGGCGAAGATCAGCCGCTCCCCCTGCTGCTGCCAATCACTGCCGTCGACCCGCGGGCCGCACCCCATCACCGCCACCTGTTGCTGACGGCGACCGGCACGGTTGACCGTCTGGCGCGACTTGCGGTCCGCTTCGGCGGTAACGGTGCAGGTATTGACGAAGAGAAAGTCCGCCTCTGCCTCCTCCTCCACAGCCTGGTGGCCGGCGCTGTGCAGTGCGGCGCTGAGGCGGGCCGAGTCGAGCCAGTTCATCTTGCAGCCAAGGGTGCGGATATGGAACTTCATGGATAGTCTCTGTGTTCAGAGTCACTGACGAGACGGGGCGCTACTCGGCGCGTTTGCGGCACTCGAACAGGGTATGGCAGAGTCCGACGTTATCGTGCAGCTGCACCGGCTCCAGCCCCGCCTCCTCGATACACTCCAGCAGCTCCCGGGCGGAGTACATCTTGGAGTTGCCGCTGGCCATGGCGGTAAAGTAGAGCGAGGTGTTGATGAGTGAGTAGGTGGAGGCCTCGTGCTGCTGGCGGTCCCAACAGGTCTCGAGGATGAACACCCGGGAGTCATCCTCCATCACCGCGGCGATACGCTTGAGGATACTGACGATCTCCGCATGACCGAAGCAGGAGAGGAACTGACTCAGCCAGTAGATATCAAACCCCGCGGGCAGCGCGCTCTGCGGATCGAGCAGATCCAGCGCCAGGGCATCGACCCGCTCCTCAAGCCCCGCCTGACGCACGTTGGCGATGGCGTTCTGCAGCTGGTCCGGCAGGTCCACCATGGTGATACGCGCCTCGGGTTCATGCTCCGCTGCAAGCAGGGTGAACTTGCCGATGTTGGTACCGATGTCGAGCAGACGCTTGCGCTTGCCGTCGAAGAGGATGGGCAGCACCTCGGGGTAGGCGGAGTCGGAGTAGAAGTGGTCGAAGGCGTACCAGCTTTTCTGGATCGGCTCAGGCAGATGCGGCAGCGCCTGATAGAGGGTCTCCCACTGCTCCCCGAACACCTTCAGGCCGACCGGTTTCTCCTCCTTGATCGCCTCGTCCAGATGGTACATCCCCTGATAGCAGATGTAGTGGTTGTAGTCCATGTTGATGCGGGTCATCTTATCGTGCAGCAGAAAGTAGCCCACTTTGCTCAGCTGATAGCGCCCCGTCTCCGACTCCTCCACCACACCGCAGCTTAGGCCGCTCTCCAGCAGCGTCTTGACCCCGTAGGGGCTCAAGCCGGTGGCCTCCCCGACCTCCTCGGCGCTGACACCGCTCTCGCCCCCCTGCTCCAGCTGCTCCAGAACCCCCAGGTCACGCATGCTGCGCACGGCCTGGAAGATGAGCGGGGCAAAGGCGATCTTCTGCGCCTCATAGATGGCGTCGTAGGCGGAGATTTTCTTCTTGTTAAACAGACTCATGGGTGGGTTCCGGCAAAAAGGGTTTGGCGTAGTTTATCAATTTTCACAGGCTCATCCAGCCGGGGTAGCCGCTTGCCGCGGGTGTTACGGCTCCAGCCCCGCCTTCTTCGCCAGCTCTTTCAGGCGCCGCTCCATCTGCTTACGCTCGGTGATGTCGCGGGCGATGCCCTCGATGCAGGCGGGGCTGGTGTCGCAGTCGAGCCGCAGGTAGGCATTGGTGGAGACCCAGATGGGGTTGCCGTCGCGGTGGCGCAGCTGGGACTCGATCTGAATCGCCCGGCCCTCGGCCTTGATCAGCGCCTGAATCACCTTCTCCCGATCTTCGGGGTAGTAGTAGAAGTCGCTGAGCTTGCGACCGATCATCTCCTCGGGGGTGTAGCCGATGCTCTGCTCTGTGGCCGGCGAGACAAAGGTGATTACCCCCTGCATGTCGGTGCGATAGAAGACATCGGTCATGTTATTGAGCAGAGAGGCGATATCGTCCTGACTGTGTTTCAGCGCCAGGCGGGTCTGTTTCTGCTCAGTGATATCCTGCAAGGAGCCGAGACTGACAAGCTCGCCACTCTCGTCCACCACATTGCCCACCCGCATCCGCACATCGCGCACCTGCCCATTTTTGCACACCACGCGAAAGGTGTACTCACTGGGGGTCGCCTCGCCGCGACGGCGTGAAGTGTAGCGCTGCAGCACCAGCTGGCGATCATCCTCGTGGATGAAGTTGGTAAAGGGGCGATCCAGGATCGCCTCCCGGGTATAACCGAGCAGCTGCGCCGCCTGGTTATTGACGAAGCTAAAGCGCCCCCCCTCGATAATGAACACTGAGTCTTGCAGGTGGTCGAGAAGGGCGTGAAGTGTATGGTGTGAAAGCATGCGTTCCTGTCTGGTTTCTGTCCATGATGAGGTGATAACGAACTCCGGTGGGCATTATACACGGCTAGACGGGAGATGTGGTGAGGGCGAACACCGTGATCAGCGCCGTGGCGAGCAGATTCATCCACAGCCCCGCGCGGGCCATCTGCGCCACGCTGAGGTAGCCGCCACTGAAGACGATGGCGTTGGGCGGCGTGGCCACCGGCAGCATAAAGGCATAGGAGGCGGCGATGGCGGCAGGGATCATTAACAGCGTGGGCGCCACATTCATGGCGCTCCCCAGCGCTCCCATCACCGGCAGGATGATGGTGGCCGTGGCGGTATTGGAGGTGACCTCGGTGAGGAAGATCACCAACAGCGCCACCGCCGCCACCAGAACCCAGATGGGCACGCCTTGCAGCACCTCCAGCCGTGTCACCGCCCAGGCGGTCAGGCCGCTCTCGGCAAAGCCCGCCGCCAGGGCGAAGCCACCGCCGAAGAGCAGGATGATCTCCCAGGGCAGCTTGACCGCACTCTCCCAGTCGAGCAAAAAGCGCCCCTTGCGCCAGTCCGAGGGGAGCAGAAAGAGCGTCACCGCACCGGCCATGGCGATAGAGGCATCGGAGACCCCCTCAAGCCACGGCACCGAGACCAGACCGCGCAGGATCCAACCGGCGGCGACCAGTACGAATACCGTCAGGATCATCCCCTCCTCCCGCCGCAGCGGCCCCAACTCCTTAAGTTGTCGGCGCAGCAGAGCGCGGGTTTCGCCGCTGGTGCTGCCGCGCTCGGCGAGGACGATGCGTGTCAGGTAGAGCCAAGCCAGGACCAGCATCAGCGCCGAGAGCGGAAAGGCGAACAGCAGCCAATCGGCAAAACCGATGGTCTGACCGTCCATCTTCTCCAGCACCCCGGCGAGAATGGCGTTGGGCGGTGTGCCGATCAGCGTCGCCACACCGCCGATGGAGGCGGCGTAGGCGATGCCCAGCAGCAGAGCACGGGCAAAGTCCTGCTGCGCCTCGCCCCCTTGTCTCTCCTGGGTGGTGATCACCGCCAGGCCGATGGGTAGCATCATCATCGCCGTGGCGGTGTTGCTGATCCACATGGAGAGAAAGGCGGTGGCGAGCATGAAGCCCAGAATGATCCGGGACGGATTGGTGCCCACGAAGGCGATGGTCAGCAGCGCGATGCGCCGGTGGAGATCCCACTTCTGCATCGCCATAGCGATGAGAAAACCACCGAGGAAGAGGTAGATGAGGTGGTTGGCATAACTTGAGGTGGTGTTGGCGGTGGACATCACCCCCAGCAGAGGAAAGAGCACGATGGGCAGCAGCGCGGTGGCGGCGATGGGGATCGCCTCACTGATCCACCATACCGCCATCAGTGCCACCACCGCCGCCACCGACTGCGCCTCGCTGCTCATGCCCTCCGGTTGGGGCAGTAGCAGAAGCAGCGCAAAAAGCGCCGGTCCCAGCAGCAGGCCGATCTGCCTGCGCCGCTCCACTCGCTACTCCCCCGAATCCGCCAGGCCGAGGTCATAGTAGGACTGGGCCAGCTTGCGGATGGCGATGACGTAGGCCGCGGTACGGTAGTCTTCGATCGCCGGTTCGTGCTTAATCGTGTCGCGAATATCGGCAAAGGCGCTGCGCATGGTGTCGTCCAACCCGGAGCGGACCAGATCCAGCTCGCTGGCGCCGTGGACGAACTGGGCCCGTAGCCGTGCCGGCACCTCCTGCCCGGTGAGACTCTCCAGCGCCTTGAGGTAGCTGTTGCCGCGCAACTCGTCGAAGCGCCGCTGCAACCGCCCGAAGCGCATGTGGGAGAGGTTGCGGGTCCACTCGAAGTAGGAGACGGTCACACCGCCGGCGTTGACCCAGACATCGGGTAGCATCACCACACCGCGGCGGCGCAGGATCTCATCCGCCTCGTAGGTGACCGGTCCGTTGGCCGCTTCGACGATCAGTTTGGCCTGAATGCGCATCGCGTTGTCGGCGTGGATCTGCGACTCCATCGCCGCCGGGATCAGGATGTCACACTCCATCTCCAGCGCCTCGTCGCGATTCTCGCTAAAACGCCCGCCGCTGAATTGGCGCAGCCCGCCCTGCTCGACCATGCACTGGCGCACATCGTGGATATTGAGCCCCTCTTCGTTGTAGACCACCCCGTCGCGCTCGATCACCGCGACCACCTTCACCTCGTCCTCATCAGCCAGGAACTTGGCGGCGTGGTAGCCCACATTGCCCAACCCCTGCACCACCACGCGCTTGCCGGCGAGGCCGTCGCTCAGCCCCGCTTTGTCCATCTCATCGGGGTGGCGGAAGAACTCCTGCAGGGCGTACTGCACCCCCTTGCCGGTGGCCTCGGTACGACCGGGGATTCCGCCGCGATTGAGCGGTTTACCGGTAACACAGGCGTCCTGATTCACATCCTCGGGGAAGAGCGCCTTGTAGGTGTCGGCGATCCATGTCATCTCGCGGGCGGAGGTGCCCATATCCGGGGCCGGCACATTGGTGGCCGGGTCAAGAAAACCGCGTCGGGCAAGCTCCTGGGCGAAGTGGCGGGTGATCTCACGCATCTCCTCGGTGCTGTAGAGCTTGGGGTTGATCATCAACCCGCCCTTTCCGCCGCCGAAGGGGATATCGGCCAGGGCGCACTTGTAGCTCATCAGCGCGGAGAGCGCCTCGGTCTCCTCCTGGCTGACGTAGGGGGCGAAACGCAGCCCCCCCTTGGCTGGCAGGCGGTGGGTGCTGTGCACCGACCACCAGCCGGTAAAGACCTCTACACCGTTGCGTATGCGCACCGCGAAGCGTACCTGAATCACGGCGCTGGTGGCCTTGATCACACGGGCCGTATTGGGGTCCAGCCCGGCGGTGAGGGTTGCCTGGTCGACCATACGATCGACCCCTTCGAGAAAGGACATGCTCTCCTGTTTGCTGTGGTTGGCCACGTTCTGCGCCTCCTTCTTTCCGCTGGTCTCTTTAGGGGGGGGCGTAACGACTCACCCCATGAAAGCTTACCGCATCCTGCTCACGCTCCTCGCTGACTTCCATATCGGCGAAGGCGCAAAGGCTTAACCCCTCTTTGATGGGTTATTCCATAACCCCAGAGAGCTCCGAACGCCAAAGAGGGTCGGGATCTTCATCTATCTTCAAGCCCTACTGGGTTATGGCTCTGCGCCGCCGTTTTCGCTCAACACCCAGCTGCATGACTTTGCGCCTCTGCGGTGAAAAATCGTGTCTGAGAGGGCGAGTCGTTACACCTTAAAACTCACCGATAAGTCGCCCTTAGTTCAGCGGTGTCGCCTTGAGGTAGTCCAGAAGGTCCTCACCGCTGAGGGGTCTACTATAAAGGTAACCCTGCATGATGCGACACCCCTGTTCCAGCAAAAAGTCCCGTTGCGCCTCACTCTCCACCCCCTCGGCCACCACCTGAAGGCCCAGGCTGCGGGTCATGCTGATCACGGCGGCGGAGATCGCCGCATCGTTCGGATCGTGCTGGATATCCATCACGAAGGAGCGATCCAGCTTCAACTTGTCCACCGGGAAGCGCTTGAGGTAGCTCAGGGAGGAGTAGCCGGTGCCGAAGTCGTCGATAGCGATGGTAAAGCCCTTGCGGCTGAGCGCCTCCAGGCGCCGCATGGTCGACTCGGCATTTTCCATCGCCACACTCTCGGTGACCTCAAACTCAATCGCCGTCACCTCCACCTCCGACGCCTCCAGCAGTCCCAGAATCCGCTCCACCAGTTTCTCCTGGCGGAACTGCCGCGCCGAGAGGTTGATCGCCACTTTGGGCGCCCGGATGCCTGCCTTGCGCCACTGAGCGTGCTGGCGGAAGACCTCACCGATCACCCAGTCGCCGATAGCGTGGATAAGACCGGTCTCCTCGGCGATGGGGATGAAGCGATCCGGCGGGATCAGACCCCGCTCGGGGTGCTGCCAGCGGATCAGTGCCTCGCACTGCACCACCCGTCCGTTCAGGGCGTCGACCTGCGGTTGGTAGTGTAGGAAAAACTGCTCCTCCTCCAGGGCGCGGTGGAGGTCGCGTTCCAGAGTCAGGTGCTCATGGGCGCTCTGGTCCATATACTCGGAGAAGAAGCGGTACTGAGCGCGCCCGGCCTCCTTAGCCTCATACATGGCAGCATCGGCGTGGCGGGTCAGGGTGGAGTAGTTGTCGCCGTCGTCGGGGTAGATGGCGATACCGACACTGGCGCCGACGCGCAGCTCATCCCCTTGGAGTGTTAGCGGCCTGCTCAGTAGTTCGATCACCGTTCGCGCCACCAGGGCGGCGGCATCGGCACTCTGCAGCTCAGTCAGCAGCAGGGTGAACTCATCCCCGCCGAGACGGGCGATGGTGTCACTTTCGCGCAGGGCGTTTTTGATACGCTTGGCCACCTCCACCAGCAGCTCGTCGCCGGCGCTGTGGCCGAGGGTGTCGTTGATCAGCTTGAACCGGTCGAGGTCGAGGAACAGCACCGCACAGCGGCTGCCGTTACGGCGACAGCGGCTGAGTGCCCCCTCCATGCGGTCTTTGAACAGTACCCGGTTGGGCAGGCCGGTGAGGGGGTCGTAGTAGGCCATATACTCCAGCTCCCGCTCCACCCCCTTGAGCTGGCTGATGTCGGAGAAGGTGCCCACGTAGTGGGTCAGCTCGCCGGCATCGTCACGAACCGCGTTGATGCTGAGCCACTTGGGAAAGACCTCGCCGTTTTTGCGCCGGTCCCAGATCTCGCCCACCCAGTGGCCCTCCGTATTGAGGCAGTGCCACATGTGCCGATAGAAGTCGGCGTCGTGACGATCGGACTTAATCCTGTTGGGGTTGTGGCCGATGATCTCATCACGGCGGTAGCCGGTGATCTCACAGTAGGCGGGGTTAACGTCGATAATCCTGGCCGAGGGGTCGGTGATGACGATCCCCTCACTGGTGTTTTTAAACACCTCGGCGGTCAGGCGCAGCTCCTGCTGGATACGCTTGCGCTCGGTGATATCGCGGGTGAAGACGAAAAACCGCCCGCCACCGAGGCGGGTGAAGCTGGTGCTGATCTCCACATCCCACAGCTCGCCGCTCTTTTTGCGGTGGCGGCTCTCGAAGATGTCGTAGCCGTGGTCGATAATCCACTGGATATGCCGCCGGGTCTCCTCGGGCTCTTCGTTCGCATCGAGCTGGCTGATGTGCATCCCCACCAGCTCCTCTTTGCGGTAGCCGGAGAGGCGGGCGTAGGCATCGTTCACCTCCAGCAGGTAGCCCTGCATGTCGGCCAGCCAGAAGCCGTCGCCGGTGGTCTCGATGACCGAGCGGTACTGCGCCTCACTCAGACGCAGTCGCTCCTCGCTCCGCTTCTGCTCGCTGATGTCGATAAACAGGCCGGCCAGTTCGACCGGATCCCCGTGCGCATCTTTTATCACCGTCACCGCATCGCGGAGCCAGAGGGAGCCACCACCCCGGCACAGTACCCGGTACTCCAGGTCGTGGTCGCGCCCCGCCTCGGTCTGCTCGCGACAGGTCGACAGGGTCCGCTCGCGATCGTCGCCGTGTATCCGCATGGCCCAGGTATCCAGGTTATTCCAGGAGCTGGCCGGGTAGCCGAGCATCTTCTCCACCTGCGGTCCCATATAGGTAAAGAGCCCACTGGCGAGGTCCATCCGCCAGGGCACCGCCTTGGTGCTCTGCAGCAGGATCGCCAGCTCCTCCTGGTGCTGCTTCGCGCGGCGCTCCACCACCTCCTCGGCGGTGGTGACGCCGCAGTAGATGATCACACCGCCGACGCCGCCCTCCTCGGTGTACCAGGGGATCACCCGCCAGCTGACGTAGTGAACGGTGCCGTCGGCGCGGATGAAGGGCTCGTCCTCGCGGCTGTGCTCGGCGCCGGCCAGGCAGTCGCGGTGGATCGCCCGCCACTGCTCGCCGATCTCCGGAAAGACTTCGTAGTGGGAGCGCCCCACCAGACTCGTATCGGGTAGGTGAAAGGCTTCGAGCCAGTGGCGGGTGTGGGTGAGGTAGCGCATCTGCCGGTCGAAGACGGCGATGGCACAGGGGATGCGTTCCAGCGTGGCGTGAAGATACGCGGTGGTGTTGGCGTCTGTGGTGGCCATAGGCAGTTAGGGTCTGGTTGTTATGTTTTTATGCGTCGACCGGTCTCGTGATGCTCCGCGCTGAGGCCGGCACGATTTTCCGCGCGGACCACTAGACCATAGCCCTTATGACGGTAGATTGCCACGGCACCGACAGGGGTATCGGGTTCGTCGGGCGCAGCTGTCGGGGGGGCCGATTAGGGCAGCGGCTCACTCAACCGGATCGTCTCCGGCGCAGGCGTTTGAAACGCCACCCGCTCCTGCATCGCCGGGTTCATGTGGACCACACCCTGGTCATCGACCAGCATGACGTAGCCGATCCCCATCTTTTGAGCGATGCGATGCCAAGCGTCGGTGCCGGCGACCACCAGGGCCGTGGCGGCGGAATCGGCCACGGCGCCGTTGTCGTGGATTACCGTTACCGAGGTGATGCCCTCCACCGGCTTGCCGGTACGCGGGTCGAGGATATGGGTGTAGCGTACCCCCTCGTG